>NZ_JBJFHN010000125.1:0-30434 GCF_051893655.1 Porcipelethomonas sp.
ATGATATACGGGAAGTAAAAAAGAAAGGAATTTCACTTTTATTTAAGTGAGAGGTGTGAATTATGGTATTATGCAGCAGGTGTAAGAAAAGACCGGCAGTAGTATTTATTACTTCTATGCACGGAAATGAAAAAAAGAATGAGGGTCTTTGCATGATGTGTGCAAAGGAAATGAATATTCCGCAGATTTCAGACTATATGGAACAGATGGGTATAACTGATGAGGATCTGGAACAGATGTCAGATCAGATGATGGATATTCTTGACGGAGAAGGCTTTGAAATGGGCGGTGCAGACACTTTGCCTCCATATATTCAGAATATGATGAATAATGGACTTAATGCGTTTAAGGCAAGTCAGAATGAAGCTCAGGAAAATAAGTCAAATCTGCCTGCGGAAAAGAAACCGGGATCATCAGGTTTCAGAAATGAAAAAAATGCAGAAAAAAAGAAAAAGAAGAAAGAACTTAAATTTCTGGATAATTACTGCACTAATCTGAATCAGCGTGCTGAAGAGGGTAAGCTTGACAATATTATTGGCAGGGATAAGGAAATTTCAAGAGTTGTTCAGATCTTGTCCAGAAGACAGAAAAATAATCCTTGTCTTATCGGTGAACCGGGTGTGGGTAAAACCGCAATTGCCGAAGGTATTGCCCAGAGAATTACTGAGGGAAGGGTACCATTTAATCTTGCTGATAAAAAGGTTTATCTTCTTGACCTTACTGCTCTTGTTGCCGGAACTCAGTTCAGAGGACAGTTTGAAAGCCGTGTCAAGGGTCTGGTAAATGAAGTGAAATCTGAGGGAAATATAATTCTGTTTATTGACGAGGTACATAACCTTATTGGTACAGGTGATTCTGAAGGCTCAATGAATGCTGCGAATATTTTAAAGCCTGCTCTGTCAAGGGGTGAGGTTCAGGTAATCGGTGCTACTACTTTTAGTGAGTACAGAAAGTATATTGAAAAGGATAGTGCCCTTGAACGAAGATTCCAGCCTGTAACAATAAATGAACCTACAATAGATGATACTGTAGAAGTACTTAAGGGTATAAAAAAATATTATGAAGCATACCACAAGGTTAAAATAAGTGATGAACTTTTAAGAATGTGTGCAGTACTTTCCGAAAGATACATTCAGGACAGATTTCTGCCTGATAAAGCAATAGACCTTCTTGATGAAAGCTGTGCATGTACGTGTATCCGCACTCCTGAAATCGCAAAGCATGATGAAGCTTCAAAAAAACTTAAAACTCTGACTGATATGGAGAAATCTCTTGAAGAACAGGAAGATACCAATTATGAAGCTCTGGCAGAAGTCAAGGTTGACATTATCCGTGTAAAAAATGAACTTGAGGAGCTTGAAAAAATTACTTCCAATGTTCAGGTTCAGGAATCGGATCTGGCAAAAGTAATTGAGCTGTGGACCGGCATACCGTCCAGCAAAATTGCCGAATCGGAATTTTCTAAAATGGCAAAACTTGAAAGCAATATAAAAAAGCATATCGTGGGACAGGATGAGGCAGTAAAGGTTTTATCCGAAGCAATTAAGCGTACAAGAGTTCAGCTTAACAAGAGAAGAAGACCAGCATCATTTATATTTGTAGGTCCTACTGGTGTGGGTAAAACTGAACTGGTCAAGGTTTTGTCCAGAGAGCTGTTTGATTCCACAGAACCGCTTATAAGGCTTGATATGACGGAATATATGGAAAAGCATTCTGTTGCAAAGATGATAGGTTCTCCTCCGGGATATGTGGGATATGATGAGGCGGGTCAGCTGACTGAAAAAGTAAGACGACAGCCTTATTCAGTAATTTTATTTGATGAAATTGAAAAAGCTCATCCTGATGTTATGAATATTCTTCTTCAGATTCTTGACGAAGGAAAAATTAATGACGCTCAGGGAAGAACTATAAATTTTGAAAATACAATTATTGCAATGACATCTAATGCCGGTTCTGCTGACAAATCAACCGGACTGGGCTTTAATAAATCCGCAGAGGATATTTCAAAGGATAAGGCTATGAAGGCACTCAGGGAATTTTTAAGACCTGAATTTATCAGCCGTATTGATGAAATTATAGTGTTCAAGCCGCTTACAAAAGAAAATTTTGCATCAATTGCCGGATTGCTTCTTGATGAAATGAAAGATCCGCTTGCTGAAAAGAATATTATTTTCAAATATGACCAGAAAGCGCTGGATGCTGTTGCAGAAAAAGCATACGGAAAAAGCTATGGTGCTAGAGATATCAGAAGGGTTATCAGACAGGATATTGAAAATAAAGTGGCAGATATTATTATTGAGAATAATGGAAATATTACCGGTATCGGTGTGACTGCAGAAGATGGTCAGATAAAGGTTGAACATATGTGATAATAAAAACGGAGCTTGAAAAAGCTCCGTTTTATATTTTATTGATTTATATTATTTTTATCTTTACGTTTTTTGATCATCACTATCAAGATAATAATCATAGCAGCAATACCTAAAACAAAAATTCCTATTATAGAAAAAACAACAGAGAAAACAATATAGAAAATATTTTTTACATTGTAATCTTTAGTTTTTAAAGTGTTTTCTGCCTGTATCACAGAAGTTTCTGTGGAAATAGTACTGTTGTCAGCTGATACAGAGGTCTGGACATCAGTTTCCTTTGCAGCATTTGTTCCGTTTTCCAGCAGATAGCTTGTTTCTTCAGCAATACTGGTAATTGTTCCTGGTTCAAAAATATTTCTTAGTCCGATTTTCTTAATTGTTTCCATATATGGGGAATCGGCCTGACAGTCAATTAAATTTTTATAAGTATCTATTGCCGAATCTCTGTCATCTGCATTTTTTATCCATAAGTCAAGAGAAGAAAGTGCTGAAGTCGCATAGCTTATATAATACATTGGCGCATTGTAGTTATGAGCAACATCTGTCCAGTCCATGAAATATACAACATCCCTGGAGTATTCCACTCCGTATTCGCCGCATAGCTCTTCATATTTTGCATTCAGCTGGTCAACAGTGCTGTCGGGATTTTCATATGCAAAGCGCTGGAATTCATCAAACAGACAACCTTCAATAATTGATGATGTCATTGCATAGATAGTATAATCTTTAAAAACTTTTCCGCTTTTTTGACCAAAAATATCATCGGAATAATCAGTAAAAAGTACTTCCATACCCTGAGAATGTATTTCAAGGGTATCAAGTGAGTTACCAAAGCTTTCATCGAACGCACGTGTCGGATGTATAAATTCTGCATTGGCATGTCCGAATTCATGAATCATTGTTCTTATATCATTATAATCACCGATAGGGCAATTGAAAATAAATGGTACTGAATATGAATACAAGGAAACAGTATATCCTCCGAACATTTTATTTGGCATAGGATCAATGTTATAAAGATCATGATCTCTCAGATACTGAAAATTCTCGGCAAAATCCGGGTCTATTTCACTGAAATACGGCTCAATTGCATCCATAACCTCTTCACCGGAATACTGTGCTTGTGAAAGACCTGATGAATAGATGCTGAACGAAAGACTGTTATATAGATCGTTGTAAATGTCAGAGAATGATGTTTTAACCTCTTCATACATTTTGTCGGCATCATCAAGAGAATAATCTCTTATATACAGATTTTCATAGGCATATTTAGCATAGTCTGTATATCCGTAAAGCTTTGCAATCTTATCACGAGCCTTAAGAAGCTCACAATAAATTTCTCCAAGTTCCTTATTCTTTTGGGTGAATATCATAGAATTAATTCTGTCATATTCGTCCTGGCTTTCAGGCGGATTATTATAAAGCTCATCTGCATTCCATGTTTTCCCTTTGTATTCCACACTGTAGTCCTGTGCAGAGAGCTTTTCATATTCCATAGTCAGTTCCAGTTCTTCTTTGGAAAGCTTGATATATTCTTCATCTGATTCTTCATAATAAGCTATTGCCGGAATATAATCTTCATTAAACATATCAAAAATTATATCCTGATAATCAGAATTATAAATTTTATTAAGAGCTGAGAAGATAATATCGTTATAGTCCTGATAATTTTCTTCAAGTTCAAGCAGTTCGTCCTGTATCTGTTCATTTGTAACATCAAAGTAAAAGTCGTTATAGCGTATACTATACATTGTTGCCTGTAAATCATATTCTTCAAGCATAATGTTTATAAGCTCTTCAACCCTTGCTTCTTTTCCTTTGGTATTTTTTTCGGCTATGCTTTTGAGTTCATCAGATGCAGCGGTAAGCTTGCTGTCGTCAAATTTCTGATATTTCATATCAGAATAATTAAGATCAGGACGATCAATATTCTGAACCTCGGCTGAAACATTAAGCAGCGGACAAACTGCTATAAGTGCTGCCATAGCAGCGGAAATTAGTTTTCTTTTGTTCATAGGCCACCTCATTTTTCTAATATCTCATAAATTTGCTTTTTCTTTTCCATAAGTTCATTGAATCTGTTTATATATTCATAGGGGAATTTATAATTATGTATTCTTGTTATTTTTCCATCCGGGGTTACAAGCTTGGTAGAAGCAGCACATCCTGCACCGAGAATTGTCTGTGTTTCGTCCATTATAAAAATATTATAAAGACTTTCTTTCCCTTTTTTTGCAAATCCGATATTTTCCAGATTTTCAATTGTATTTTTCTGCCGATACAGGTAGTAGGGATTATAACCATGTTCCGGCAGTAATTCAATGCTTTTTCCGACCATTTTCGACGTTGGATTATCAGCAGAGGTTTTCACTTTTTCATCGTACAGCTTTGCAGAACGCTTTATGGTCAGAGTGTGTACAGTAATGCTTTCCGGATTCATTTCCAGAACCTTGTCCAGAGTGTTTTCAAAGCTCTGGTATGTATCTCCCGGCAATCCGGCAATCAGATCCATATTTATGTTATCAAATCCTGCTTCTCTTGCCATATAAAAGGCTTTAACGGTATCCTCGGCAGTATGCCGTCTTCCGATTATTTTAAGAACATCATTGTTTAGTGTCTGAGGATTAACAGAAATTCTTGTTACTCCGGATTTTTTTATAGTCTGAAGCTTGTCCATGGTTATTGTATCTGGCCTTCCGGCTTCCACATTGTATTCTCTGACTGATGAAATGTCAATACACTCAGCAAGCTTATTCATTATAATCTCAAGCTGTGAAGCTTCCAGTGATGTGGGAGTTCCGCCGCCGAAATATACAGTATCTGTTTTAAGTCCCAGATTATTAATTATTTTACCCAGAATTTCAATTTCACGGCACAGGTATCTGATATAATCCGGGATTAATTTTCTGGCACTGTCCATAGAATGGGAAATAAATGAGCAATAGCTGCATCGGGTAGGGCAGAAGGGAATTGAAATATAAAGGCTTATAGTTTTGCAGTCCATTCCCTTAAGAAGCGGGATCTGATTTTCTGCTGTCATATAAGCAAGCTCAAGACGGCTTTGCGAAACCATATATTTGTCTTTTAAAATCTGAAATGCCTGCTGTTTGTCAGCACCGCTTTCCAGAAGGCTGACCATTTTCTTGACAGGTCTTATACCGGTCATAAGTCCCCATGGAGGAGTGATTCCTGTAAGCTGCTGCAAACACAAATAAATCAGTCTGCAAATTTCATGCTCACAGGTATTTTTATCAGCTCCGGCATTGGGTATATGACATGCCTTTCTGCATGATTTTCCGTTCAAACGGCAGTAAGCATAAAGGTAAGTATATTTTTTTCCTGTTTTAAGCCGGGACATTACTATGTCACCCGGAGCATCGGTTATGTCGTAATGAAATGTAAATCTTGACGGAATAAACAGTTTTACAGTAGCTTCTGTTTCATATTTAAAGTCATGGCCGCTAAATAGAATCTTCATATGGATTTCCCTTTAGGTAAGGATTATTTTTTCTTTCAAAAGAAAGGGTACTTGTTTCATTGTGTCCCGGATATACGTTAAAATCCCCGTCCAGTTCAGAAAGCTTTTTTAAAGAATCGAAAATTTCTCCCATACTGCCTCCGGGAAAATCAGTACGACCCATGGAAAGCTTAAACAAGGTATCGCCTGTAAAAAGGGAATCTTCGCATTTATAACATAAGCCGCCCTTTGTATGACCGGGAGTGTGAATTACCTCAAACTCAAGCTCATCAAGAGTTATTTTATCACCATCTTTTATCACAGTAAATTTCTCGGCACAATTGAATTCACCGTTTCCGATGGCATCTGCAAGGCTTAAAGTGCGGCTTGTAAGCATAGGTGCGTCATTTTCGTGTATAAAAATTTCAGCATCGTTTTCTGCTGCCGCCTGTGCCGCTGCACCGAAATGGTCATAATGCCCGTGAGTTAAAAGAATCTTTTTAACGCAAAGCTTATGTTCTTCAAGAAGACCTTTAAGCTTCGGATAGTCACCACCGGGATCAATAACAGCGGCATTTTTTCTGCTCGTTTCAACTATATAGCAGTTTGCCATAAAGTTTCCGAGAGGAATGCGATAAACTTTCATTTAAATCTCCTTCAACATTTATATTTTTGCTCTTTCAACTGATATAACATTTTTAACATGTCTTAACTTTTCAAACAGACCATTTAACTGTTCAGTATTGGCAATAGTAATAGTAGCCTCAAAAAGAGCATTTCCGTTTTTAAGATTTCTTGATGAAGAATGCAGAATAGGAATTCTTGCTTCTGTTAAAATTGCGGTAATATCGTAAACAAGACCTACTCTGTCAAGAGCAATTACTTCAATGCTTGTCTGAAGACTTGTCTGTTCGCTGTCTGTCCACTGAACATCCATCCATCTGGCAAGCTCTTCCGGATCGTTTCTTTTTACCGCAGACAGATAATTGGTGCAGTTTGTTGTATGTACTGATATACCGTGTCCTCTGGTAATGAATCCCACAATCTCATCTCCGGGAAGGGGATTGCAGCACTGTGCGAATTTGACAGTACAGTCTTCTATTTTATCTAAGACAATACCGCTGCTTGGTTTGTGTACCGGTTTTATAACAGCAGTTTCGCTGTCATCATCAGTATTGTAAAGCTTCATGTATTTGTCTTTAAGCCTAGGCATGATTTTTGAAAGCATAGTACCGCCGTAGCCGATTGAAGCGTAAAAATCTTCCAGAGTACTGCAATTATGACGCTTTAAATCATCAGCCAGGAATTCTTCCAGCTGTTCTTCAGGAACACGTATTCTGAAATGTTTGAATTCCTTTTCAAGCTCTGCTTTTCCGGTTGCAATATTTTCCTCACGGCATTCTTTTTTGAACCATGAACGTATTTTTGATTTTGCTTCGTTGGTTTTTGCGATATTAAGCCATGCTCTGTTTGGTCCTTTGTTGGGTTCACTGCTGGTAATTATTTCACAGATTTCTCCGGTATGAAGCTGATAGTCAAGAGGGACGAGCTTGCCGTCTACCTTTGCACCTACTGTTTTATGACCTATCTGGGTATGAATTTTATATGCATAGTCTATTACTGTTGAATTTACAGGAAGTGAAATTGAATCTCCCTTAGGAGTCATAACGACTATATCTTCCGGTGCAAGATCATTTTTTATAATTCTTACAATTTCTTCAACATCATCAGAGGTCTGTTGGGCTTCTATGACCTGCCGTACCCATGCAAGTCGCTGATCCATTTTATCATTGTGCTGAATACCTTCCTTGTATTTCCAGTGGGCAGCAATTCCGTATTCAGCTGTGGCATGCATTTCCCATGTTCTTATCTGTATTTCAAAAGGAATTCCTTCCTTTCCTAAAACAGTGGTATGCAGTGACTGATACATATTTGCCTTAGGAGTTGAAATGTAATCCTTGAATCGGTTGGGGATAGGACGGAACATATCATGGACAAGTCCCAGTACATTATAGCATTCGCCTACAGTTGAAACGATTATTCTGACAGCATATTTGTCATATATTTCTTCAATTGATTTATGATGGACAAACATTTTTTTATAGATGCTGTAAATGCTTTTTACACGGCCTTCTATCTGAGGAGGCTTGATAAATTCCTGATCTCTGAAACGGTATGCAATAGTTTCTTTTATTGAAGTAATAAACGCTTCACGTTCATCCTTTTTGATTTCAAGAATGTGTTCAATTTCAGAATATGCATAGGGGTCAAGATAGTGGAAAGCAAGATCCTCAAGTTCTTCTTTTATTCCTCTCATACCCAGACGGTGAGCAATAGGTGCATAAATATTCATTGTTTCATGAGCTGTGTTTCTTTGTTTTATTCCCGGACGGTATTTAAGTGTTCTCATATTATGCAGTCTGTCAGCAAGTTTTATTATAATTACTCTTATGTCCTGTGACATAGCAAGAAGCATTTTTCGGACGTTTTCTGCTCTTTGTTCCTCTTTGTTGAACATAGGAACCTGATTGAGCTTTGTTACGCCGTCAACGAGCATAGCAACATCCTGACCGAATTTCTTCTTTACCTCATCAAGAGTAACAGGTGTATCTTCAACAACATCATGAAGCATAGCAGCACATATGGTATCCGTATCCATTCCAAGCTCCAGAAGAATATATGAAACTGCAAGGGGATGAATAATATACGGCTGACCTGAAGAACGTGTCTGCCCCTCATGTGCTTTTGCTGCAAATTCATAGGCAGTTATTATTTTGCTTAAGTCATACTGCTTATCATCGGTCAGAATTTTCTGGATAAGCATATCAATGGTATATTCATCATTCATGTCAATCTCTCCATTCCGATACCGGTTTGATCAGACTGTAGTCTTCGTCCGGCATTTATTTCTTAAATCATGCAGTATTTCAGAACTATCCAGATCAGCTTTAGGAGCGTTTCTTATAATTCTGACTTCCTGAGAAAAATAATCTATATTTACAAGTCCCAGCTCGCTGAAAATATCAAGACACAGCCGCAGCTTGCAGTAATTCATATTGTCAGACGCAAAGGTCATGTAAAGAGTATCAGTACTGAAATTGCCGGAGGCAAGCTTTTTATAAACTGGTACAAGTTCATTTCTGTCAGGGCACATTCGTGCATAATATGCTTCGGGAAGCTCTTCTTTTCTTTTGTATTTTTCATATGTAGCTTTCGCAGCAAAATATTTTTTCTGCTCAATACCGTTTTTTCGGTAATCCTTAACAATGATGGATATTGTTTTTCTGCCGGCAAAATTCTGAACTTCCATAGTGACCATGAAGTCTGCCTTATCTCCCTTTTCAATAAATATCTCATCAGGCGAACGGCGGAAAATCAAAGCCTCCAGACAAGTTCTGCCGTATCGTATCTTAAGCTTTGTATGCAGTCCCTTTGACAGTGGAATAATATCTTCAACTACTGTATTGCACATTGCAAAAACAGGCTGACGGTTTCCTTCACCATAAGGCTCAAGAATTTTAAGACCCTCTATATTGTTAAATGTAATTTCTTCCGGAAGGATCAGCTTTTCAGCAGTTATATCAGGAACAGGCATTATTTCAAAATTTTCAAGTGCATATTCCTGAAGTCGTTTTTTAAACTCACCGATTTTTGAAGTTTCAATTGAAAAGCCTCCTGCACCCATATGACCGCCGTATTTAACAAGAAGATCGGAGCAGTAGTCCAGTGCTTTATAGATAGAAAAATTTCCGAATGAACGAGCAGAACCTCTTGAAATTTCACCTTCTTCTGTGATAATAAAGCAAGGTTTGTCAAACCGTTCCATAATTCTTGATGCGACTATACCAATAACCCCGTGATGCCAGTTTTCACCGCTCAGCACCAGTACTCTGTCATATAATATTTCAGAATTTTCGTTAATTGTTGAATTGATAGTATTTATAATTTCATTCTCAGCATTTTTTCGTTCAGTATTCAGTTTGTTCAGTTCATCTGCCAGCATTTCAGCTTCTGTGTCATCATCAGTAAGAAAAAGCCTTGCTGCCAGTGACGGCGAGCCGAACCGTCCTGATGCATTGATTCTGGGAGCTAAACCGAATGCGATAGAATTTGAAGTCAGCGGAGGTTTAAGACCGCTTTTTTTGATAAGTTCATTAACTCCCGGACGCTCTGAATTTTCCAGAAGTCTGAGCCCTCTGCTTACGATAAATCGGTTTTCGCCGGTAAGTGAAACAACATCAGCAACTGTGCCTATTGCAGCGAATTCACCGTATTCATTCAGTGCTGTTTCGTAATCACCATTTTCTAAAGCTGCAACAAGCTTAAGAGCAATTCCTGCACCGCACAGATATTTAAATGTTGAGGGACAGTCCTTTCTGTGGGGATTTACAATTGCTTCAGCCGTAGGAAGCTCATCTCCCGGCTGATGATGATCAGTAACCACAAGCTTCATGCCAAGCTCGTAAATAAGCCTTGATTCTTCAATAGCAGATATTCCGTTGTCAACGGTTATTATTAAATTTACCCCCTGACCAGCAAGCTTTTTAACTGCGTCTGCATTAAGCCCGTACCCTTCGCTGCGTTCAGGAATGTAATACATAACATTTGCACCCATGCACTCAAGGTATGAAAAGAGAATTACAGTTGATGTAATGCCGTCACAGTCATAGTCTCCGTAAATACATATGCTTTCAAAATTTTCAACAGCTTCATTTATAATTTCAGCTGCTTCTCTCATATCCTTTAACAGAAAAGGATCAGACAAGCCGTCTGTATTAAGCTGTTCAGCGGCATTTGAGGCGCTGGTGAATCCTCTTGCGGCAAGAATATCAGCACAAAGCGGAGTAACTTCACTTTCTCTGAGTATTTTTTCCGAATATTCTTTCTGAGGTTTTCTGACAATCCATTTTTTCATGTGTTCACCGATCCTGAAAATTAATAATCATTTCTTATTATAACATTTATGCGTAAAAAATACAAGCAGTTTAAAACAGTATATTTATTTTTTTGAGTTTTTATTATATATAGATTAATATATGCTATACAGTATAGTGAAAATCATGATATGGATTTACAGCACAGTAAAATACATTTTCTGGCAAAATTGTGTAAAAAGACTGTAGAAAAACTGTTTACAAGCGTTAAATATATATGTTATAATAAATTATCGGCAAAAGCCGAAATAAAAATTATTTTTTCTACGCATCATGGCTCAGTGTAAAACCACTGAGCCATTGGTGTTTTTATATGAAATAGTCATGAATTGGAAAAAACCATATAACATAAATTATTTTAATTTGCCTTTTATTGTTTGAAAAAAATATAAATAAAATTTGTGCAAAATTACAAAAATATTGATTTTTATTATTTTAATATTGAAAATTCTGGAATATGGTGCTATAATAAAAATATAAAATATAGAAAAATTATGATAACTGTAGATTTCAGTACATAAAATCTGGATTTGAATAAATTAAAATATTGTATCGTTTAATACAGAAGAAAATGGCAGGAAGAGGTGACTTGTCATTTATATATAATTTGACAAACGGGAGGGATAGGAAAAATTCCAGATAAGTTCCAAGAAGAAAGCACGAAAAATTAAATAATTTTGGAGGTATATTTATGAAAAAGAGTAAAATGTTAAGTATGATTTTAAGCGGTGTCATGGCATTTTCGATGGCAGGAAGTATTGCAGCAGCTGCTGAAGATTCCTCAAATGAAGATTTACAGTATATGACCCTTGCCGAAATTCTTGAACTTGACAAAGAAGAGTTTTTATCTTTAGATGGAGCCGAAGATGATTATAAAAATATGTACAATATGTGTACCACAGTATTGAATAACACGTTATGGTCGTGTTATAATGGCAAGCCGGAGATAGAATCATATCTGACTCGTGATAATTTTGGCGTCTTTATGAACTTGTATTTAGGTGTTGACGTAAATATGGATGATACTACTCTTAAGTATGAAGGTCCGTTTGGTACATCATACAGACCTTATGAAACAGAAAAATATACAAAATACATATTAGGAGATGCAGTTGAATATGAAATGGAGAGTCCATTGCAGTATGATGGACAATTATATGGATGCATATTGTTTACTGCAAAAATAAAATTAGACAAATATTTCACATATGAAGAATCTGATAATTATGATGACATTTTGCTTGATGGGGATGCTTCAAGTAATGAAACAAATAATAAATTGAATTATAATGAAATGTCAGAAGAAGAAAAAGATGAAATTATTTTATATTATACCAAAATAGAGTATAGTTTACAGCAATTAGGAAATGATTTTAAAATGTTAGATAGCAGAATGGACTTTGATATTGGATATAAAGCTGTTGGAGAGGCTAATAACGATGGTAATCTTGACATAAGAGACGCTTCATTTATTGCACAGAAATTAGCTTCCGGTAAGGCGGATGAACTGCCTGATACAGCCGATTTTAATTCTGACGGAAAAACAGATGTCAGAGATGCCGCTTTAATTGCTCAGTTTATGACAGCCAGAAGTGCGGCAAAGGCAGAAGGCTTGATTTGATGTAAACATATATTATGGAGGGATATTTATGAATAAGAGTAAATTGTTAAGTATGATTTTAAGCGGTGTCATGGCATTTTCGATGGCAGGAAGTATTGCAGCAGGTGCTGAAAATGTAAAAACTAAAGAATATTCTCTTACAGAATTGGAGAATATGAGCAAGGAAGAATTTTTTGAATTGGAAGGAGCAGAAGCTCAATACAATACATGGGTAAAATATGTTGATAACACATATAATTCACTTCTTACAAATGAAGATACAGCTGACAACGCTGGTGATATAAAAATATTATATACCAGATTTTCTGTTAATGTAAGAAATGATGGGAAATATAAATTTCTGGAATCTGAAAAGAAATTAAAGAATCTTCTTGGCGGAAGAGAAGTTGAAATAGAAAGTCCTGTAATATCCGAAATTCCTCAATGGTTAAATCATTTTGTTATTTATGATAAGGATTTTTCGATATCAAAAAATGAAATAACGGATGATGATATCTTATTTATTACCAAATATCAATATTGCATAAGACAGGTTTGTGATTTTAGTTTTTATACCTGGGATACTTTGCCTTTAAGCATTACTGCATATGGCGAAGCTAATGGTGACAATATCCTTAACATAAGAGATGCTTCATTTATTGCACAGAAATTAGCTTCCGGTAAGGCGGATGAACTGCCTGATACAGCCGATTTTAATTCTGACGGAAAAACAGATGTCAGAGATGCCGCTTTAATTGCTCAGTTTATGACAGCCAGAAGTGCGGCAAAGGCAGAAGGCTTGATTTAATGTAAATAATATTTATATGCAGCCAGAACCCGATGTGATTTATATTGCATCGGGTTTCTGCTGTTATTTACATTCTTATTATGACTTTTGGAAACACTGCAGGCGGTATTTTTATTCCGCTGGCAAGTAAATTTTTTATAAATGATGCAAAATCCGCACAAATCCGTAAACAGTAAAATTTTCTGTAATAATATAGTAAAAACGTAAAAAATCCGGAGTTATTTACTATATTTTTTTATAAATTTAACAAAAATGTAATAGTCATTCCTGTTTTGTACTAAAAATAAAGAAAAAATTGATGTTTTTTGAATATAATACATATTGACTTTTTCTATGAAATATGTTTTAATATTAGTAACAAACCGGATAGGATTTCTGAAGAATACCGCAAAGGCATTTTATTTTCAGAAGTCCGGTTAGCTCACGCTAACGCACGGTGATTTTTAAGGAGGTTATTGCAATGTCAAAGTATGAACAGTGGCATGGCTTTAAGGGCAGAAAGTGGCAGGAAGAAATCGATACACGTGATTTCATTCAGAACAACTATACACCGTATGACGGTGACGAATCATTCCTTGCAGGCCCTACAGAGGCTACAAACAAGCTTTGGGGAAAACTTAAGGAATTACAGAAAGAAGAACGTGCAAAAGGCGGCGTTCTTGATATGGATACAGATATAGTTTCCACTATTACATCACATAAACCGGGTTATATTGATGAAAGTATGAAGGATCTTGAAAAGGTTGTAGGTCTTCAGACTGATAAGCCGCTTAAGCGTGCATTTATGCCGTTCGGCGGAATCAGAATGGCTGAGGAAGCATGTACAACTTATGGATACACACCAAATCCGGAACTTCATAAAATATTTACAGAGTATCATAAAACACATAATCAGGGCGTATTTGATGCATATACACCTGAAATGCGTGCAGCCCGTAAAAATAAAATCATCACAGGTCTTCCGGATACATACGGAAGAGGCCGTATTGTAGGCGATTACAGAAGAGTTGCTCTTTACGGTATTGATATGCTTGTTGAGGCAAAATCCAAAGACCTTGAATTCTGCGGAAATGGTAAAATGCGTGATGATGTTATCCGTCAGCGTGAAGAAATCAGCATGCAGATAAAGGCTCTGAAAGACATGAAAGTAATGGCTGCATCATATGGCTTTGATATTTCAGCACCGGCAAAGGATGCACGTGAAGCATGCCAGTGGCTGTATTTCGGATATCTGGCAGCTATCAAGACACAGAATGGTGCTGCAATGAGTGTCGGACGTATTTCTACATTCCTTGATATTTATATTCAGCGTGATCTTGATGAAGGAAAGCTTACCGAATCTGAAGCTCAGGAGCTTATTGACCACATGGTTATGAAATTCCGTATGGTTAAATTTGCACGTATTCCTTCATATAATGAACTGTTCTCAGGAGATCCGGTATGGGCAACACTGAGCATCGCCGGAAAGAGCGTTGATGGTCGTCATATGGTTACAAAGAATGACTTCCGCTTCCTGCATACACTGGAAAATATGGGTCCTTCACCGGAACCAAACCTTACAGTTCTTTATTCTTCAAATCTCCCTGAAGCATTCAAACGCTATGCATCTGCAATTTCCGTACGTACAAGCTCAATTCAGTATGAAAATGATGAAGTTATGCGTGTTGAATGGGGCGATGACTACGCTATCTGCTGCTGTGTATCAGCTACACAGACAGGTAAGGAAATGCAGTTCTTCGGTGCCCGTGCAAATCTTGCAAAATGCCTGCTGTATGCAATAAACGGCGGTGTTGACGCAAAGACAAAGGTACAGGTAGGTCCGAAATATGTTCCGATTACCTCGGAATATCTTGATTATGATGAAGTAATGGAAAAGTTTGACGATATGATGAGCTGGCTTGCAAGCATATATGTTCATACATTGAATCTGATTCACTATATGCATGATAAGTATTACTATGAAGCTGCTGAAATGGCTCTTATTGATACAGATGTACGCCGTACATTCGCAACAGGTATTGCCGGATTTTCACATGTTGTTGATTCACTCAGTGCAATCAAATATGCAAAGGTCAGAGTTATCCGTGATGAAGACGGAATTGCTACTGACTTTGAAACAACAGGTGATTTCCCAAGATACGGAAATGATGATGAACGTGCAGATGAAATTGCTGTATGGCTGCTTAAGACATTTCTCAGAAAGATTAAACAGTGCCACACATATCGTGATTCTGAACCTACAACATCAATTCTTACAATTACTTCAAATGTTGTATATGGTAAGGCAACTGCTTCTCTTCCGGATGGAAGAAAAGCCGGCGAACCGCTTGCTCCTGGTGCAAATCCATCATATGGTGCAGAAAAGAACGGTCTGCTTGCTTCACTTAATTCTGTTGCAAAGCTTCCTTATGAATATGCTCTTGACGGTATTTCAAATACACAGACAATCAATCCTGACGCTCTGGGTCACAGTGAGTCTGAACAGGTTACAAATCTTGTAAATATTCTTGACGGTTATTTTGAACAGGGAGCTCATCATCTTAACGTTAACGTTTTCGGTAAAGAGAAGCTTATTGACGCTATGGAACATCCTGAAAAGGAAGAATATGCAAACTTCACAATCCGTGTTTCAGGATATGCTGTTAAGTTTATTGATCTTACACGTGAACAGCAGCTTGATGTTATTTCAAGAACTTGTCACGACAGAATCTGATTTATAAAGTAATACTTTTTGCGATAGAAGTCTCTCTGCTTTTGCAGGGAGACTTTGCAATTCTTAAATTATATCGGAGGAAAATTTATGTGCCAGAATAAAAATTTGACAGCAAGAGTTCACTCAATTGAAAGCTTTGGTGCTGCTGATGGTCCGGGAGTAAGATTTATAGTATTTTTACAGGGATGCCGTATGCGATGCAAATATTGTCATAATCCTGATACATGGGATATTAACGGCGGAGAAGAGATGAATGCGGATGATCTGCTGGAAAAGGCTTTCAGATATAAGAGCTACTGGAAGGATACCGGAGGCATTACTGTCAGCGGAGGAGAACCGCTGCTGCATATTGATTTTCTGATAGATTTTTTTAAAAAAGCTAAAAAGCAGGGGGTTAGTACTGTTATTGATACTGCCGGAAATCCTTTTACCAGAGAAGAACCGTTTTTTTCAAAATTTAATGAACTCATGAACTATACTGATCTTCTTTTACTGGATTTAAAGGAGATAAATCCGGAACGTCATAAAATAATAACCGGCTTTGACAATAGTAATATTCTTGATATGGCAAGATATTTGTCTGATATAAAAAAACCAGTCTGGATACGTCATGTGCTTGTGCCTCAGTACAGTGATTTTGACGAGGATTTAAACGAGCTTTCATACTTTATTGATACATTGCAGAATGTTGAGCGGGTAGAGGTTCTTCCTTATCACACTCTAGGAGTGTTTAAGTGGGAAAATCTTGGTATTCCGTATGGGCTGACTGGTATAAATCCTCCTGGCAGGGAACGTGTTGAAAACGCTGAAAAAATACTCAGAACAAGTCAGTATAAAAAATGACTGGAAAGTGATTTGGTCACTCCTGATATATTTTGTATCAGGAGTGACTGTTTGTTTAACATCATTCTTACTTAAAAAACGGTTGACATAAAAATAGATGAGCATAACTGTATGCATTTTTCTGCAAAAGCATAGCAGCAGTCTGGAGGAAGCTAATTCCAGATTTATTTTAATAAGGGATTCATCATGGTAATAAATAATGATGAAAATGTGCAGTCAGGAATGGAAAGTATAAAGGACAGTCTGAATACGGCAATGACCAGCATAAGAGAAAGTGTTCACAATCTGCATGACGATTCTGTCAATCTGAAAAGTACGGTAACCGAACTTTCGGTAATTTTGAATGAAAGGTTTGAAGTACAGCTTGAACTTGATTTCAGTGAAAATATGCCCAAAAATGTAAAATATTGTTTTATAGGAATTGTGAAAGAAGGAATTTCAAATATAATCCGGCATAGTAATGGCAATACTGCCAATATAACAATTCGTGAGCATCCGGCGTTTTATCAGCTTATGATAACAGACAATGGTACTAACAGCAGTAAATCAAGCGAAACCGGAATAGGACTTTTAAATATGAAAGAACGTGCTGAAAATCTAGGTGGAATATTTAAATGCTATGTGGATAAAAATAGTTTTAAAATATTTGTATCAATAAAAAAACAGGAGAGTACAGTATGAATATTGTAATTGTGGATGACGATAATCTTGTGGCATTATCCCTGAAAACAATTCTGGAATCGGGCGGAGATATTAAGGTAGCGGCAATTGGAAGCAGTGGTGAAGAAGCGGTTGAATTGTATGATAGATTCAATCCGGATGTTTTGCTTATGGATATACGCATGCAGGGTATGACGGGACTGGAGGCAGGAGAAATAATACTTAAAAAGCATGATGATGCCAAAATATTATATCTTACTACATTTTCTGATGACGAATATATTGTAAAGGCTTTAAGACTTGGTACAAAAGGATATATTTTAAAGCAGAATTTTGAGTGTATTGCCCCTGCTTTAAAGACAGTTATGAAAGGTCAGAGCGTGTTCGGAGATGAAGTTATAAGTAAGCTTCCGGTTCTGATGAATAAAAAATCTGAGTTTGATTATGAAAAATATGGCATAAGCCAGAAGGAGAAAGATATAATAGAACTTGTTGCGGAAGGCTTAAGCAATAAGGAAATTGCGGGAAGACTATATTTAAGCGAAGGGACAGTAAGAAATTATTTAAGTGAAATTCTGGAAAAGCTTTCTTTGAGAGACAGAACACAGCTGGCAGTGTTTTACTACAATAAATAAAAAATGCCTGTCTTTTTGAATGAGACAGGACGCCCCCCGGTAAAGAGGGGCATACCCTGTAAGAAAGGTCTGCCCTGATTTACTTAAAAATTCAAGCTTTTTATAGTTTATTTTGCCTTCAATAGTAGGATAGATTTTTATTCATTACAAAGAGCCGGCTTATAATTAAGTTCCTGAATCATTTTCATATCAGTTTCAATAGTTATACCTGATGTAGTCAGCATATCACCGGAAATTGCAGCATTTGCTCCTGATTGAAAGCATTCTTTTCCCTTTTCTGTCATAAGACCTCGTCCGCCGGCAAGACGTATTGAAGCATCAGGCAGTATAAACCGATAAACTGCACAGATACGGCACATATCCTTTTCAGTAAGCTTTTTATTGTTTTCAAAAGGCGTTCCGGCTATTGGATTGAGCATATTTAAGGGCACTGATTTTATATTAAGCTCTTTCAGTGTAAAAGCCATGTCTGTACGGTCTTCATTTGTTTCTCCAAGTCCCATGATTCCGCCGCTGCATACATTAAGTCCGGCACGTTTTGCAGCATTAATTGCATTTATTTTATCATCAAAAGTATGAGTAGTGCATATATTTTTAAAGTTGTTTCCGGATGTTTCAATGTTGTTATGTACTCTTGATACACCGGCGTCCTTAAGCTTTCTGTATTGTTCTTCATTTAAAAGTCCAAAGGAAACACATACAGATATGTTAGTATTTTTATGTATCTCACGGACAGTATCACACATTATATCAATTTCCTTTTCATTTAGCTTTCGTCCGGATGTGACAATGGAAAATCTGAGTATACCCTGACTGGCATTATATCTGGCTTCCTTTACAATGCTTTCTGTATCTAACAGAGGATATTCTCCGGCACCTGTATGGTAAAATGATGACTGGGCACAGAATTTGCAGTTTTCTGAGCATTTGCCGCTTTTTCCATTGATAATGGTACAGATATCAAAATCATCTGAACAAAATTTTTTTCTTATTTCATTTGCTGCTGAACACAGTTCATTATAATCTGCATCCCATAGCTTCATAGCTTCAGATTTGTCAATTTGTCCGCCGTTTAAAATTTTTTCTTTAAGCTCAGATATAATACTCATTTTTTATCTGATGCTCCTTTCTGAATAAGTGTGGATTGATTTTTTTATTATATCATTTTTAATGTTTAATGTCAACTTTGATTTCGAATTTGGGTGACAAATTCGAAATCAATATTGTACACATTTATGGATTTGTCTGCATATAATACCATCAGGAGGCGGTATATGTTGACACCATGTGAACTAACGGCGTCGGTAACAGCATTTGCCAATATGTTTGCATCAAAGCTTTGTGATGATGAACTGGCATTGTGGGGTGCGGTTTTTACTCAGTTGGGTGATACTCTGGAAACCATCGCCGTTCAGAGAGATATATTGAAAAAATCATGTAAAAGTATAGAAAAATGTGAACAGTGAGATTGTGAGAAATATGAAGAAATCCTGAGCATTCAAAAGTATGCAGAATATATCTGGAAATTGTAATAAGACAATTCGGTAAGTAACATAGATCAGCTTGTCGAAAAAGTCATTTTAATAATGATATTTATTTTAAATTTAAGCTTTTTTACAGTCTGCATAGATATAATTTATGAAAAATCGTTAAAACAGTCAAAAAAGGTCAGAATCATCATTTTTTGACTGTTGTATTTTTTTGTTTTATGTGTTAAAATAAATATAAGCTTATGGGAACACTAATAGATGTGATTTCTAAAAGCTTACAGCAATAATATGAAATTATGATGAAAGGAGAACATTATGCTTGCGCATCTGATTCTATGGGGCGTAATTTTTGCAGTAATGGTAATTTGCGAGCTTGTTACGTTTCAGTTGGTATCCATTTGGTTTGCAGCAGGAGCTATCGGCGGATTTATAGCGGCTTTGTGTGATCTTAGTCTGGCAAATCAGCTGCTTATTTTTGTTATAGTTTCTCTGGTACTGCTTGCTGTGACAAGACCTTTGCTTAAGAAAATAACATTTGGCAAGGCACAGGCTACAAATGCGGATCTGGATATAGGAAAAACAGCTGTAGTAATTGAAGATATCAATAATGATGCAGGAACAGGAAGAGCTAAGATAAACGGCGTAGACTGGAAAGCCGTATCTTATGACGGAATCAAAATTCCCGCAGGAACAATTGTTACTGTAAAAGAAATCAGGGGATCAAAACTTATTGTTTCCCTTTGTGAAGAAAAAAACAAAACTGCTGTAAAGATTTAATTGGAGGATATTATGGAGTATATTATTTTAGGCATTATATTATTTGCTATTATTGTTATTGTTTCAAGAATAAAAATTGTACCTCAGGCACAGGTATACATAGTTGAACGACTTGGTACTTTTTATGCTCAGTGGACTACAGGTCCGCATTTTCTTGTTCCATTCCTTGACAGGATTTCCAAAAAAGTTTCCATTAAGGATCAGATTGTGGATTTTAAACCTCAGTCAGTTATTACCAAAGATAATGTTTCAATGCAGATTGATACGGTTGTATTTTTTCAGGTAACTGACGCCAAGCAGTATGCTTATGGTGTAGAGCGTCCTTTATCAGCTATTGAAAATCTTTGTGCAACAACGCTGCGTAATATTATCGGTGATATGGTTCTTGACGAAACTCTTACATCCCGTGACAGAATCAATAAGCAGATTACTGCTATTCTGGATGAGGCAACAGACCGCTGGGGTATTAAAGTAAGCCGTGTAGAGCTTAAGAACATTCTGCCGCCAAGAGAAATTCAGGATTCAATGGAAAAACAGATGAAGGCTGAACGTGAAAGCCGTGAAAAAATTCTGCTTGCAGAAGGTGAAAAGAAATCTAAGATTTTGGTGGCACAGGGTGAAAAGGAATCTCAGATTCTTCGTGCAGAGGCTGCAAAGGAAGCTGAAATACTTAAGGCTCAGGCTGAGAAGGAAGCTATGATTCTTCGTGCAAACGCTGTAAAGGAAAAGAAGATTCTTGAATCTGAGGGTGACGCAATGGCAATTGCGAATGTTCAGAATGCAAAGGCAGAATCTCTTGAAAGACTCAATGCGGCTAATCCTACTGAACGTGTATTGAAGTATAAGGCGATTGAATCATTCCCTCGTGTTGCTGACGGTAAAGCTACAAAGATTATTATACCAAGTGAAATTCAGGGTATTGCCGGACTGGCAGCTGGTATCAAGGATGTTGTAACTGACAACCAGGCTGAATAAGATTATTAATGTAATAGATGACAAAAGGGAGCTTTTTGAGTAAAAAGCTCCTTTTTATTTTTATATTGTTTTTATTAACGGATGCTATGAATAAATCTCCTGTATATGGAAAATAATAATACTGCAAAAAAATACAGGAGGAAAGCTTATGAATTTACAGGAAAGTCAGACGCACATAAACTTATTAAGAGCATTTGCCGGAGAAAGTCAGGCAAGAAACCGCTATGATTATGCGGCAGGTACTGCAAAAAATCAAAGTCTGCATGTTATTGAAGCAGTTTTTAAATTTACTGCTGAACAGGAAAAGGAGCATGGAAAAATATTTTATAACTTCCTTAAGGAAATGACAGGTGAAAATATAACAATTGACGGAAGTTATCCGGTAGATATTTATGATGATGTTCTGAAACTGCTGAGATCTGCACAGCATAATGAATTTGAAGAATTTGAACCGGTTTACCCTGATTTTGCCGCTGTTGCAAATCAGGAGGGATTTACAAATATCGGAAGTAAATTCAATCAGATTGCTAAAATTGAAAAAACACATGGTGAAAGATTCGGGTTATTTGCAGATCTTCTGGAACAGGGAAAATTATTTGTTTCAGATGTTGAGGAAGAGTGGATGTGCTTAAACTGCGGATATGTTCATAAAAGCTCCGAAGCACCGAAATCTTGTCCGGTATGCAGTCATCCGCAGGGATATTTTGTCCGACTGACTCTTGCACCGTTTACTGGAAAGCTGAGGTGAGTGAGTATGAGTATAAAGGTAGATCATGTAAGAGGATATGAAATTCTTGATTCCAGAGGAAATCCTACTGTGAAAGCTGAAGTTTTGCTGTCTGACGGAAGCGTTGGTATTGCAAGCGTACCGTCAGGAGCGTCAACAGGTATGTATGAGGCTGTGGAACTGCGTGACGGCGATACTAATAGATATAATGGAAACGGCGTAATGAAAGCTGTTAAGAATGTAAACAGTGAAATACGCAAAGCTATGATTGATGCCAGAACGATTGATCAGGGCAGAATTGACAGTATGCTTATAAATCTTGACGGTACTGAAAATAAATCAAGACTAGGTGCTAATGCGACTCTTGCAGTGTCTCTGGCACTGGCTAAAGCTGCAGCTAATCATTACCGAATGCCCCTTTATAAATATATTGGCGGCGTATCAGCAGATATTATGCCTATCCCTATGATGAATATTTTAAACGGCGGTGCTCATGCATCTAATAATATTGATATTCAGGAGTTTATGATTATGCCCGTGGGTGCTTCAACTTTTGCAGAAGCACTGAGAATGGGAACAGAAGTATATCACAGTCTTAAATCAGTTTTGAAGAAAAAAGGATTGTCTGTTGCTGTTGGGGATGAAGGCGGATTTGCACCTGATCTTAATTCTGATGAAGAAGCAATAGAATGCATTCTTGATGCTGTTGAATCCGCAGGATATAATACGGATTCTGTAAAAATTGCTCTTGATGCTGCAAGCAGTGAGTGGTATAAAGACGGCAAATATCATCTTCCCAAACGAGGAGCTGTTTATGAAACAGATGAGCTTATTTCATACTGGGAAGGTCTTATTGAGAAATATCCTGTAATTTCAATTGAGGACGCTTTAGGCGAACAGGACTGGAAAGGCTGGGTAGAGCTTACAAAACGTATAGGCAAAAGAATTCAGCTTGTAGGTGATGATTTGTTTGTAACCAACACCAGACATCTGGAAAGAGGAATCAGAGAAAATGCAGCAAACGCAATACTGATTAAGTTTAATCAGATTGGTACTCTTACAGAAACACTTGATGCAATTAAAATGGCAAGATCCGCAGGATACAGAGCTGTTATTTCACACCGTTCCGGTGAAACGGAGGATACTACAATTGCAGATCTGGCAGTTGGTACAAATGCCGGTCAGATAAAAACAGGAGCACCCTGCCGTTCAGACAGAGTGGCAAAATATAACCGTCTTCTGCGAATTGGTGCAGAAAACGGTCTGACAAGATTTAATAAAATCTCATAAGTAAACAGAGCAGAAATAAGTTTTAAAATTATTTCTGCTCTGTATTTTTCTCAAGTATTATATTTTTTATTTTACCTGCTGTAAGCATTACACTTAATGCGATCCATACCATTTCAAGGCATATGGAAAAAGATTTAAAATGAAAAAACTTCAGTAATATATCAATTATTATTTCTGCTGCAAAAACCATAACACATCGTATTTTATAAACATGCTGCTCTTTATCATCAAGAGGTTTGTTTTTGTCTTCTACCGGTGACAGTAAAAGAATAATTAATGTTGCCAAAAGGGCGGCAGTGTCATATATGTAAATATTCAGGCTTGTAAATTTCATGACAGATAAGACTATCAGCAGCATTAATGCTGATATAATCCAGCACCTGAAAGGTGTTTTTGCATGAAATCCTCCGGCATAAATTCTAAGCGGAATATATGCAGCAGTAAAAATAATTGTTTCAATAATCATATGACAAACCAGACCGATCACAAGAAAGGTGATAATATTTAAGAGCATGTTAAGCATTTGATTTATGCCATACTGATAAATGGTCCTGAGATCAGCCTGGATCATATGATGTTTCTCCATATTACTTACAATTTTTTCAGTAATATGGTTAAACATTAGAATTTACGAAGCTTCTTTACATCATCAGGAAGTTCCGGCTGATGAGAAATCCACATGCAGGTTGTGTTTGCAGAAACACTGGCAATAACTACAGCAAGTGCTGCAAAGAGTCCGCCGAACTTCGCAACAAATTTAGTGAAATTTGATTTCATTTTGAACACTCCTTTATAATAATTTTTTTGTCTCTACCAATTTATATTTTAGCACATTTTTTGCAAAAAAACCGGGTTATGGTATGAGTGGTATGGTTTTTGGGTATGAAATGCATTTTGCACCCGAAAAATCACTGAAAAAAGTAAAATTCAGAACAAAAAAACGGCAAAATAAAAAGGAGTGAAAATCAAATTTCACTCCCATAAAATTTTAAAATTGATCGTTATCAATTCCACCCTTGTTAAAGAAATTATCAAGGATTATGCTGCATGTTCCGCCTTTGAACTCAAAATTATCTTCTACACGGCTCAGATGAATTTTTTTGGCAACTTCTTCACCGCAGAAATCAGTAATAAACTTTTTAAAGTATTCATATGTCCAGTCATTCATTTTGAATCCATGTAGAATAACTGATTTTGTAAAGAATGCTACAGAAAGATTGTTAATAAGAACACAAAGACATTGCAGGACATTATTTAACACCTCAAGGGTTTTTGAATCTCCCTTTGACGCAGCTGCCCAGAGGGTTTTATAATATATATTTTCAGGATTTCCGTTTGTAACTTCCCATAAAACAGGAGTATTTTCCTGAGAGAAAACTTCCTTGTACTTGGAAATTATAGCATCTCTTGTAAGCTCAGCTCTTACAGAACCATCAGGATATCCCTCAAGTTTTCTGCCGCCGGGATTAACGATCATTTTTTCAACATGGTTGGTATAGAATACATTTTCATGCATAACTTCATTTTCCAGAAGAATAGCCAAATTGACATGGTTTCCGAGTTTTATAAAAGCATAATTTCCGCTTCTTTCGCTTAAATCCGGCAGTTGATTTGCGAGAGCCAGAGAGCTTGTAAGGTTAGAACAAATAACATCAATCCCCAATGAAGCGGTAAGCACTTTAATTACTTTTGAATAATCAAGCTTGCCATCCTTGTAATAAACTTTCATTTTGCTGCACATATCAGACTGAATAGCAACTCCGAGACCGAGGAGCTTTGAGGAGTCCAGACAGCTGTTGATAAGAATGTTTTTACATGAATCAGTAATATAGTTTAAGATATCTTCATTTGTCATTTCAGGAGTAACATCAGTCGAAGTTTTATCCAAGATCTTTCCGTTGAGATTTGTAAGACCAATGCATATACGTTCATCGCTTATTGAAGCACCCAATGCAAATTTATAATTTTCATTAATGTCAATAAGTATTTTACGTCTGCCTTTCTGAAGATTATCCAGAGAAACAGGAGCTTCACCTACTTCATAGAGAACGCCTTCTTCAATCATTTCATTGGTAATGATTGTAACAGCAGCTCTTGTAATTTTCATAGAGCTTGCAATATCAACTCTTGAAATAGGTCCGTTTTCTTTGATAACTTTCAGTATCTGAATTCTGTTTCTTCTCTTTAAATCCAGTTTACTGATGCCTTGTAATTCCATGATTTACCATCCTTTTCATAACATTTATATTACATTATATTACAGCACTTAACATCATGTGAGAGGTTTAATATTAAATGCTGTTGTTAACATTAAATAATACTTGAAATTTTAACAGCCAGCCTTAAAGCTACAGGCATAATATATACAGTAAATAATGTACCGTAAAAGCAGGCGGAACATAATATAAACGATATAGTTTTCAAGCATTTTATTTTTACGGCAGCATGTTTGCCTTTTGCTCTCCATAGAATGCATATTAAAATACCAGATAATGTCATAATTATTCCGGCAATCATTCCGGGAGGAACAAATTTAAGCTCAATATTATTTTGCCCCTTTTCCAGTCTGACAGCACAAAAATCGTCATTAATTCTGTAAAGTTCAGTTTTATGACCATTTATATATGCTGTTAGTCCTTTTTCAAAAGGAACTGCCATATATAAATATTTTTTATCATCAGGAGAATTGTATTCAGCTGAGACAGTGTTCTTGTTTACGGAAAGAGTACAGCCATCTGCCTGTTCAGTGCAGCTTTTCAATTTGTCTGTATCAATACCGAATACTCCGAAAGATTTAACTGAAACGTCACGGGTCATGATGATCATTATTTCAGCAGTTTCGTTTTCAAATTCACCAAGGCAAAATAATCCGTTGTTTTTCTGAGTAGGATAACTTGAAGTAAGACAGTTTCCATTGACATAAATCTTTGCGGAGTTATAATAGTCTTCGGACAAACGATTGCTGAGAGTATCAAAAATGTCAAAGTAAAGAATCTGCCTGCCGGTTACTTTGGCGGAATATCTTATCTGACATAAACTCATATCCGGATCATCAGCTGTGATGCTGTATTTTCCGTCATTATATATTACCTGTCCGTTGTCAGTATATGAAATGCTGTATTTGTGAAGCATTTCATCAGTACCGAAAATATTTTCAGCAATCTGGCACTGAATACTGAAACGGTCAGTAAAATCAAGATTTTGAATTTCCTGAGGTGTTTTGTTTCCGGCAATACCAGCCGGACAGCAAATAGTGTTTTCTGCAATTTTAAGAGCACCCTTAGTATCCTGCATTTTATGATAGGATTTGAAATCAAAATAAGATCCTATAGAATATTTCACGGACAGCCAGGCGTCTGTAAGACAAGTTCCGCCGTTTGAACCTACTTCCATCCAATATGACGAATAGCCCATTTTTTTCATAGTGTACATATATTGCTCAGATGTAAGCGAGGTATAGTGAGCAGCAGAATCATAGCCCAGTCCGCCAAGCATATTTACATGAAGATATTTTTTTTCGGATTTAACTCGTGTAAGCTCATTGCTTTGGCTTTTATTTTCCAGAACAGCACTGTTTTTAAATAAATCTCCGTCGTTGGCTGCATAGCCTATATTAACAGTTGCACTTACGGTAAATTCGGTAATAAAGACCATAGAAATGAACAGATAAAACATGTTGGAACTAATAAACTTCTGTCGTGACATCATAAAGCAGATAATATACATAAGGCATGCGAAAACAGCAAGCGATATCAGAATTTTAAATGCTTCACGGTCAACCCGCAGGGTGTTTATATAGCTTAGAAGTATCTGTTTTTTTGACAGAACTGTATAAATACAGACGGCAAAACAGCATAGGATCAGTATAAGCAGTGTAACTGTAAAGCCTGGTGAGCCTTTTTTGCATTCCTCCACGGATTCAAGATAGTAAGCAGTAAGTGTAAGCATTGTGAAAATTATAATGAATCCATATCTCATAGGGAAGCTCTGGTAGCTTCCGGTATGCCAGATTTTATTTACCGGATCCAGAAAAACCGGAACAGCCAGCAGAATCAGCATAACAATATTGTACCGTACATTTTTTTTGCGGCAAATTTTATTTTTTATAAGAAATGGAATTACTACCAGACAGATTCCAGTACTCATAATCACACAGAATTTATTTCCCGTATTTTCAAACATGGATTTGTACAGCAGTCCTGAAAGAGTGTTTTCACCTCTTGCAGATTCTGAGACCTGAAGAAATGAACAAAGCCAGACTGGTGCAGTCAGCAGCATGGAAACAAAGCTTGTCATTATAAATAATAAGGAAGCTGTTTTCCTGGACTTGGGAGGGCATCTCATGGCAATAAAAAGCGGAACTGCCAGCATAATGTAAATGACCACCATAAAAGACAGATAATAATTTATCGCTGTCATCACGGTCAGTACTGTGCAATACATAGCAGGTTTTTGCCTGATGCACATTCGTTCCACTGAAAGAACCAGAAGCGGAAACAGATACATTATATCAAGCCAGACCAAAGTCTGATAATACATGATACTGTAACCGCACAGGGCGTACATGACGCTTAAAACAATAACACCTTTGATATTAAGTTTTTTATGAGCATATTTAAAATAAATTGCTGCTGTAAGTGCTGCTAAAGCAAGTTTTACAGCAAACAAAATATTAACAAGATAAATAATATGGGACTTTTCAACAAATTTTACAGTCAGATATAGGGGACTTGCGATAAAGAACAAAAATACTCCCCAGAAATTCATTCCTCCGGCGTTTCCGGTACTATATATAATACTTCCTTTACCGTCAAGAATGTCTTTCAGATCCATAAGCAGCGGAACAGTCTGCTGATTCATGTCGCACCATGAAATTGTCCGGCTGCCGAAAGGAAAAATCCCGAAAATCATAAAGAAAATACCTATTATAATCAGAGTTATAACAGGAGGTAAGATTATACCATAAATTCTTTTTGCTGTCATCCTTGAAATCTCTTTAAAATTATTTTTTATATTTACTAATTCACATTATACTGCATAATTGAAATAAAATCAAGTTTTTTATGAAAAATTTTCAATTTTTTTGTAAAAAATATGCATAAATTATTTAATTTTATCAATTTGCGGATAATAATTATCATATGAGCTAAAATAAATATTATTCGATAAAGCCGTGAAAATTCCTGAGGCTCTAATGAAGTTTATATCAAATCAACATAAAATATTTCACAATGTATTGAAAAAAAATTTTGGGTATAGTATAATTATTAATAAGTGTTATGGTAACAATAAAATGTTTAATTCCAAAGAATTAAGGACATGCTGCAGGCAAGTAACAAAAAGATATAATTATGGAGGAAATTATGGCTGATAAATTTAAGGTTTCACTTAAAAAAATTATTGATGAATTCAAACTGGAAACTATTTTTATTCCAAGAGATGCAGAAGAAATTTTTATTGATGAAAATGATGTAAACCGTCCCGGACTTCAGCTTATGGGATTTTATGAATATTTTAATCCTGAGCGTATTCAGATTATAGGAAAAATGGAGTTTGCATATCTTTCAACTATAGATGAAAAAACAAGATATGAAAGACTTGAAAAACTGTTTTCACAAAAGCTTCCGTCTTTGATTATTACAAGAGAGCTTCCTTATTTTGCTGAGATGCTTGAACTTGCAAAACAGTATGAAGTTCCGCTTCTCAGAAGCAAGGAAAGTACTTCAAATTTCATGTCCGGACTGATTGCATTCTTAAACCTCAATCTTGCTCCGAGAATTACAAGACATGGGGTTCTCATTGAAATTTATGGTGAAGGCGTGTTTATTACCGGTGAAAGCGGAGTCGGAAAAAGCGAAACTGCGATAGAGCTTGTAAAGAGAGGACATCGACTGGTAGCAGATGATGCTGTTGAAATAAGAAAGGTATCAAATATAAGTCTTGTGGGAAGTTCGCCGGATAATATCAGACATTTTCTTGAACTGAGAGGTATCGGTATTATCAATGCAAGAAGACTTTTCGGTATGGGTGCTGTAAAGCTTACTGAAAAAATTGATCTTATTGTGGAAATGGAATTATGGAATCCTGAAAAGGTATATGACCGAATGGGCGTTGACAATCAGTATACTTCAATTCTGGGAGTTAAAGTTCCGTCACTTACAATACCTGTAAAGCCGGGACGTAATCTGGCGGTTATCATGGAGGTCGCAGCCATGAACAACAGACAGAAGAAAATGGGCTACAATGCTGCTCAGGAACTGCTTGACAAGCTGGGTCTTGATATGGACAGCAAGGAAACCGTTAAAAATTATGAGCAGTTTTAACCGGAGGTCAGAAAAATATGTTAATTGAAGCGGATCTTCATTGTCATTCACTGGCATCAAGTCATGCATATTCAACCGTTGATGAAATGGCAGCTGCTGCAAAAAAAGCAGGTCTTAAAGTATTTGCTCTGACTGACCATGCAATGGCTATGCCGGATGCACCTCACAAATGGCATTTTCATAATCTTCACGTTCTTCCACAGGAAATAAACGGGGTAACAGTTTTAAGAGGCGCAGAAGCTAATATAAGATCCTTTGAAGGAGATATAGACATGACAGAAATTGATCTTGCGTGTCTTCAATGGATAGTGGCGTCCTGTCATGTACCGGTAATCAAACCCGGAAATAAAGAGGAAAATACTGCCGCTTATGTCAATGCAATAAAAAACAATGAAGTTATTGATGTTATAGGACATTGTACAGTGCTGCGGTATCCGGTGGATTTTGAGGAAATAGCAAAAGCATGCAAAGAATATGGAAAATTTCCTGAACTGAATGAAAGCTCAGTACAGTTTGACAGAAGCTCAGCAGAAAATTGTATTGAACTTTTAAATGCATGTAAGAAATATGATACTGAAATAGTGGTCGATACTGATTGTCACTATGCCGGACTTATCGGTCAGACGCCTATATCTGAGAAAATACTTGAAGCTGCCGGCTTCCCTGAAAAGCTTATATTTAACAGGAACGCTGACAGGGTTCTGGAATATGTGTCAAAAAAACATAATATAATTTTAAATAATAATTCCTGATTATATTGAGTATAGTTTTGCAAGATAAATCGGAATTTTCAGCAACTATCTTCGTAACTATTGAGGGAAACCCTTTTG
>NZ_JBJFHN010000126.1:0-18657 GCF_051893655.1 Porcipelethomonas sp.
GAGCAACGATGTTATCATTCTGGAATTCGCCGCCTGCCTTTACATAAACTCTTGCGGTAGCACCAGCTCTGATTTCATCAAGAGTGTAATTAGTCTTTTCAGAAGTCATAGAGAACGTGGTATTAACACTGTCTACAGCGGATACTGTAGCTGGCAAAGCACCTGCGAACATGCTGCCAAACAGAGCTAATGATGTAAAGGCTGAAAGTAGTTTACCTTTCTTCATCACATTTTTTCCTTTCTGTTTGTCATTTAAACAAACCAATGATTTTTTTCGGGTGATCCCCCATTATTTTAAGCCACAAGGCTTAAACACTTAAATTCCGGAAATTACTCCTTAGGTCCGAAGTCATCTTCTGTGAATGTACCCAGTACATAACTTGTAATTGCTGAACTGTCTTCAAGGTCAAGAATCTGATTTGTTATACAATCAGCATTAGCATAATTAACTGGTCCTTCAAGAGGATATTCTGATGTTGAAAGCAGATACTTATTCAAAAGCACAACATCTGTAGAAGTAATTTGACTATCATTATTTACATCACCCAGTTTTGTTGGTGTGCCAAACTCAATAGATGCCTCAGTTTTATCTTCTGTGCTGTCTGATGTAACTTCAACATATCCGTCTGTAAATACAGGTGTGTAAAGTGTTACTGTACCGTTAGCGTCATAATTTGCAAAAATCGCATCAGTATTTACTGTATTATTTGATGTTCTGTCAATTGCAACAACTTTAAGCTCTGATTTTGTACCAGCAGCTGCTGTTGAATTTACTGTACCGCTGATTGTCAGAAGTGTGCCTGAACCTGTCATGTAATAATTGGTATCAGTTGTGCCTACACCATATATTACACTGATAAGGTCATCCTCTATATTGTATTCAAAAGGATCAGGCATACCGTCCACCTCAGATGAATCACCCTTAGCAAGGTCGCCCAGATCAAGATCTGTAATTGTAAGTACAGATGAATCGTACTGAATTCCGAAATCACATCCGTTGATTCCGGCAGCCGGAATTTCCGACATATCCAGTGTAAGTGTAAAATCTTCTCCAGCTTTAGCAGTTGTATTGCTAATTGCTACCTCAAAGCTGTCAGCAGCCATAACTGTTGGCATAGCAGCTGCAAGCATAAGTGAAGCAACAGCTCCTGCTAAAAACTTTTTTGTTCTCATTGCGATTTCCTCCCTTTCCAATAAAACATAAAAAATATATATAATAAAGAGATACTTGCTCTGTACATCCCTTTAATTATACCCACAAATTTAATCTTCACATTTTAATTATAAATTATGATACAGATAAAGTCAATAGTTATGAAACTTTTTTGTACAAATTTATAAAATAAATCGCTGAGAATTGTGAAATATAATGAATAAAATTTAATTTTTTTCGTTTGCCGCAAAATATACCATAAATAATTAACATGCTTATATAAAATTTTGCATATGTAACAAGCATATCGCTTTTATATTATAATCCATGTTTTATTAAAAGTCAATAGAAAACCTTGATTATTTCAAGAATTTTTATCTTTTGTTTTCTATATTATAACCGATTAATTTTTATATGTAAAGTCTTTTTTTGCTTTATTTAAGATATTTGTTCAATTTTTATAAACCGGCTTTTCTATTCATGCCGTTTTTTAACATAAATTACTTTAATATGGCTGCTGTACGGCATATTAAAGCAAAGATTATTTTTCCGTTTTCATGTATTTTTCTATAATTTATGTCAATAATATCCTGAGAAAATTCAAAATTATTGATCCGTTTTGTCCGGAATTTACCCGATAGCGGAGAAAGGAAATTTTCATGAATGGTGATAATCTGAAAAACATGTCCATAATTCCCGGACTTTCTGAAAACATCAGGACCATTAAAAGATTAGCCGGTGAAACTTCCGATTTACTTATAAACGAAGTAGAAATAAGCGGTATAAAAACTTGTCTTTTCTGCTGTGAGGGACTTGTTTCAACATCAACTATCACAGAACTTATTCTTCACCCGCTTATGGGAATCAATCTGCCGGAAAAGAGTCCTGAAGCTCTTTTAAATCATATAGAACACAAAATGCTTTTGTCTATCGACAGACCTGTGGCATATAATTATGAAGATTTTTTCAGGCTTTTAAACTCAGGCTTTGCTCTTCTGGCTGCAGACGGTGCTGATTACATTCTGGCAATGGGCGTTCAGGGATATGACAAAAGAGGTGTTGACGAACCGGCAGGTGAAAACAATCTTACAGGTGCGCACGAAGGATTTGTAGAGGTTATTCGTACAAATATGTCCCTTATAAGACGAAGACTTAAATCACCGGTTTTAGTCCAGAAACTGTTTGTCAGGGGAACAAAAAGCCAGACAGATTTATGTATTTGCTATATGTCCGACAGAGTTCCGGATAAGCTTATAAAACGCATCATGGATTCTCTTGATAAAATGGAGCTTGAATCAGTTTTGTCAACAGGCTATGTAAAGCCGTTTCTGGAATCTCCGGGAAAACGGATTTTTTCCTCAGTGGGAATGACAGAGCGTCCGGACGTGCTTTGCTCAAAGCTTATTGAAGGCAGGGTTGCCATACTTGTGGACGGAAATCCTTACGCTCTTATAATACCAAAACTTGTAAGCGACAATTTTCAGACTGTTGACGATTACAATTTCAAACCGTATTTCGGAACATTTATAAGATGGCTTAAATATGCCGCATTTTTTATTTCTGTTCTCCTTCCGGCATTCTATGTCGCCATAGCCATGCATCATCCGGAGCTTTTAAACAGTACTCTTCTGGTGATTCTTGCCCATTCAGAGGAAAATGCTCCGTTTTCCATTGTGGCTGAAACCCTGGGCGTTCTTATAATGTATGAAATTATAAAAGAGGCAGGTCTGCGGCTTCCAAAGGCAGTAGGCGGTGCTGTAAGTATTGTTGCCGGAATAATCATAGGAGACTCAGCAGTTAATTCCGGGCTTATCAGCACTCCCCTGCTGACCGTTGCCGCACTGTCAATTATTGCAGGCTTTGTTATTCCTGAGCTTTCCCAGAGCATTACCGTTCTCCGCATCATATTTGTAATATGCGGCGGTATATGGGGACTTTATGGAATAAGCCTGTTCGGGGCAGCTGTACTATGCAACATGTGTGCCACAGAAGACTTTGGTTTCCCCTATACTGCTCCGGTTGCTCCTTTTAAGAAAAGAGCCATGGGTGATGTTGCGGTAAGATCCGGTTTTAAGAAAATGCAGAATAACAATTTTACTGTGGAGGAGCTTTATGAGTAAAATAAACAGCGGACAGCTTTTCACACTTTTAATCGGAGTAAGAATGTTCAGTATAATCTGTTCTGCACAGCCGTCAAATGCTGAACAGATGGCTGGAGCTGCTTTGTCGGTACTGCTCCAGCTTCTGGCTGTTCTTCCGATGACAGCCCTCTACAGGCAGGATGGTTTCAGTCTTAAAAAAGAAATGCTTCTGGGCAGATTCGGAAAAGTTCTCTACATCATCTTTTTTATTGTCTGGGGTGCATTATCTTTCAGCAGCCTGTGGGGAGTTACAAAAAGCGTTTACTTTCCCATAGACAGCAGTCTTGCAGGATCATTTATCCTTGCCGCAGTATGCGTATATACAGCGTCTTTAGGTCTTAAATCAGTTTCAAGATATTCGACTATTATGTTCGGACTTATAATATTCTCCCTTTTTATTATGATTATCGGAGCATACCCTAAAGCAGATCTTGCAAACTTTGCACCCAACGCACACCTTTCCGGAATTATCAATAATGCATTAAAGGACTTCTGCTCCAGCGGAGAGCTTGTCATGATGTTTATACTGATGGAATTTATCCCGTCAAAGAAAACTCAGAACGTCATGAAATTCTTTGCCGGAAAGCTTATCCTGACCGAGCTTGTGGCAGTTATAGAAATAACAGTACTCGGAAAAATCATGGACATTTCAGACTTTCCGTTCTTTTCCGCAGGATCATTCTCACAGCCTTTCAGCATTCAGCGTGCGGACTCCCTTTACATGGTTCTCTTTACAATGCTGTGTGTTATGACGGTTACATTGCAGATTATTCTCTGTTCATGGCTTATTCAAGAAATACTGCCGGATCTTAAGTACAGCGCTCTTCTTTCAGCAGTCCTTATGATGGGAATGTCCTGGGCGGTAAATATTTTCAATATAGACCTTACTCCGGTTACAGGACTGCTGATACTTGTTTTATCAGTAATAATTCCTATTATAATGTATATAAAGAGGAGGTACTCAAAAAATGAAATCAAAAATGCTCCTGCCGGCAATACTGCTTCTGCTGACGCTTAGCGGATGCTCCGGTAAAACGGAAGTAAGGGACAAGGGATTTATAAATACTATCGGCATTGACGCCGGAGAAGAACAGCATGCGGCAATTCAGCTTTATGACAGTGATGAAACCCTTGAAGGCTCCGGAAAAACGCTGTTTACCGCAATTGCCGACTCTGAACGCACTCAGGGAAAAACTCTGTTTGCCGGTCACATGGAGCTTTTTGTTTCCAGTCCAGAAAATATTTATGAAAACCTTCAGACGCTTATCAGAAATAATCGTATTTCTCCCTCATGTTCCATTATATGCACTCCCGGCAGTGCCTGCGAGCTTGTTGCAGACACCTCAGGCGGATATTTGTCAGAAATACTCGAAAGTTCAAGCAGGGGCGGACTGATTATTAAAAAAAATATCAGTTCCGTTCTTGAAGATATGCTGGGTACAGACGGTATTGCTGCAGTTCCGGTAATAAAGGACAATGATATTTATATGGGGATAATTAACAACGAAAAAATACTTGGCGTACTGAACCATGAAGAATCAAAGGGTTTATGCTGGCTCAGCGGCGAAATAAAAGACATATATCTTCCGGCTCAGGCAGACGGAAAAACAATAAATTTCTATATAAGAAAGAGCAGTACAAAAATCACTGCTGAAAGTGCAGGCAGCAGCATAAACATAACCGCAGAAATAAAAATAAACGGAAATCCTGTAGAATCAGACGCCGACATAAACAAGGTAAAGGAAAATATTGCCGGACAGATATCCGGTCTTTGTGCTAAAACAATTGCCAAAACTGTAACAGGCATGAAGGCTGATGTGTTCGGGATAGAAAAAAGTATTAATGCAAGGGGAATATCAATTGATGAAACATGGGAGGAACTTATTCCAAAGCTTAATTTCTATTATAAGATAAAAATTTCTGAATAGTCTTCTACTAATACAGATTTTTTCATGAAAATCATGAACGCTGCTTGCAAAGTGTTCCCCTCTTCCCAGACAGTCCGCCGGCATGACAAAAATTATTTTGTGTTTCTGATACCTTTCCTATTGACATTTTTATATAACCGTGATACAATAATAGCAGTTAATAAATATAGTCTTCAGGGCAGGGTGAAAATTCCCTACCGGCGGTGACAGTCCGCAAGCTGAAAGCACGATCCGGTGAAATTCCGGAACCGACAGTAAAAGTCTGGATGGAAGAAGACATTTTATAAATGCCGATGCCCTCTGAATCGTATTTTATGTTTCAGAGGATTTATATTTTCCACAAATAACCGATGCCCTGATTGATTTCAGGGCATTTTCTGCTTTAAGGAGCGATAAATTTGACTAAAGAAGAATATATGAAAGAAGCCCTTGCCGAAGCAAAAAAAGGTATGGGGTTTACAAACCCTAATCCTATGGTGGGGGCTGTTATAGTAAAAAACGGCAAAGTGATTTCTAAAGATTATCACCACAGATACGGTGAATTTCACGCTGAAAGGAATGCCATATTAAAATGTAAAGAGGATATGACAGGGGCGGAAATTTATGTAACACTTGAGCCATGCTGCCACTATGGAAAAACTCCGCCCTGTACAGAAGCTATAATACAAAGCGGTATCAGGAAAGTTTATATCGGTTCAGATGACCCTAATCCTCTGGTAGCCGGAAAGGGTGCGGAAATTTTAAGGCGGCACGGAATTGATGTGGAAACCGGAATTTTAAAAGATGAATGCGACAGATTGAACAGACCGTTTTTTCACTACATTACTTCCAAAACACCTTACGTTGTTATGAAATATGCAATGACTGCTGACGGCAAAACAGCGTCATACAGCGGAAAGTCAAAATGGATCTCAAATGAGCTTTCAAGAGCTGACGTACACAAAAGCCGTCTGAGGTACGCAGGAATAATGACTGGTATCGGCACTGTCCTGAAAGATGATCCACAGCTTACATGCAGGCTGGAAAATGGACGAAATCCTGTGAGAATTATCTGCGACAGCAATCTTAGAATCCCGTCAGACTGCAATATAATCAGATCGGCAAAAGAAGTACCTACAATTATCGCATGTACTGAAAATGCTCAAAATACAGAAATTTCACAAAATCCGGAAATAAAAATCATTCGCACCTCTTCCGATAACGGTCATGTCGATTTAAATGAACTTATGCAGAAACTGGGAGAAGAAAAAATTGACAGTATTCTTTTGGAAGGCGGCGGAGAACTTAATTTCAGTGCATTAAAATCGGGAATTGTAAACCGGATTCAGGCATATATTTCCCCGAAAATATTAGGCGGTGCGGCGGCGGTTTCTCCTGTGGGAGGAATCGGTTTAGATTCTCCGGACAGCTGTGTTATGCTGGGAGAACCTGAAATAACCCGTTTTGGAAATGACATTTTAGCTGAATGGGAGGTTTTGAAATGTTCACAGGAATAATTGAAGAAATCGGAACAGTAACAGCAATAAAAAGAACCTCTCTTGAGGCAAAGCTTACAATTTCCTCGGAAAAAATCTTTACTGACTTAAAACTTGGTGACAGTGTAGCTGTCAACGGCGTATGCCTTACAGCGGCACTTATTTCAGGTAAATGCTTTACCGCAGACGTTATGAACGAAACTTTCAGCAGAACTTCTCTTGCGGCTTTAAAACCCGGCGGTCATGTAAATCTTGAAAGGGCTATGGCGGCAGACGGCAGATTCGGCGGACATATTGTGGCAGGTCACACAGACGGTACAGGTACTATAAAGGAAATACGTCCGGACGGCAATGCCATCTGGTTTACTATCAGCGCATCTCCGGAAATATTAAAATATATTGTGAAAAAAGGTTCGGTGGCAGTGGACGGAATAAGCCTTACTGTAGCAGAAGTATTTAACGATTCATTCACCGTTTCTACAATACCCCATACCGTTGCTGAAACGATACTTTCAGAAAAAAGACCCGGAGATATTGTAAATCTTGAAAATGATATAATAGGGAAATATGTCGAAAGACTTATGAATTTCAGTGAAAACAAAAAAGAAAAACCAAAAAGCAGAATAACTCTTGAACTGCTTTCACAAAACGGCTTTTAAAGGAGGAAAGCTATAATGTTCAGATTCAGTACTATAGAAGAAGCTCTTGAAGACCTAAGACAAGGCAGGCTCATACTTGTAACAGATGATGAAGACCGTGAAAATGAGGGTGATCTTATTTGTGCGGCAGAATTTGCCACAACGGAAAATGTGAATTTTATGGCAATGCATGCTAAAGGACTTATCTGTATGCCTATGAGTCAGGAGTATATTAAAAAGCTCCGTCTTCCCCAGATGGTTGACGACAATACAGACAATCACGAAACGGCTTTCACTGTTTCAATCGACCATATAAGCACTACTACAGGAATTTCAGCGGCAGAGCGTTCAATTACTGCAATGAAATGCGTTGACGACAACGCAAAGCCGGAGGATTTCAGGCGTCCGGGACACATGTTCCCTCTTCTGGCAAGAAAAAACGGAGTGCTTGAAAGAAACGGTCATACCGAAGCGACAGTGGATCTTTTAAGACTTGCAGGTCTTAAGGAATGCGGTCTGTGCTGTGAGATAATGCGTGACGACGGTACTATGATGCGTACCGCTGAACTTAAGGAAATGGCTGAAAAATACGGATTGAAATTTATTACAATAAAAGCATTGCAGCAGTACAGAAAAGTAAACGACAAGCTGGTCGAGTGCGAAGCAGTTACAAAGCTCCCCACAAAATACGGCAATTTCAAGGCGTACGGATATATAAACAAGCTAAACGGCGAAAATCATGTGGCACTGGTCAAAGGTGATATCGGAGACGGCGAAAATGTTCTCTGCCGTGTTCATTCAGAATGCCTTACGGGAGATGCTTTCGGCTCGGTAAAATGCGACTGCGGTCAGCAGTTTGCCGCAGCTATGACGCAGATTGAAAAAGAAGGCAGAGGAATTCTTCTCTATCTCCGTCAGGAGGGCAGAGGAATCGGACTTATTAACAAGCTCAAAGCCTATGCTTTGCAGGATCAGGGAATGGATACGGTTGAAGCCAATCTTGCTCTTGGGTTTGACGAGGATATGAGAGAATATTATATCGGTGCACAGATTTTAAGAGATTTGGGAGTTAAATCCTTAAGACTGCTTACTAACAATCCGCTTAAAATCGAGGGTCTTTCAGATTTCGGACTGGCAATTAATGAGCGTGTTCCTATAGAAATGGAGCCTACTGCCTATGATGAATTTTATCTGAAAACCAAGAAAAACAAAATGGGTCATATTTTAAACTATTAATATAAAAAAGGAGAACTTATATAATGAATATTTATGAAGGAAAAGTAGTATCGCAGAACATAAAAATCGGTATTGTAGTTGCAAGATTCAACGATTTTATTACCTCAAAGCTTTTAGCCGGTGCTCTGGACGGTCTTAAAAGACATGATGTTGCAGATGATGATATTGACGTTGCATGGGTTCCGGGAGCATTTGAAATTCCTCTTATTGCAAAAAAAATGGCGTCATGCGGAAAATATGACGCTGTAATATGTCTGGGTGCAGTTATAAGAGGTGCTACAAGTCATTACGACTATGTATGCAATGAAGTATCCAAGGGCATCGCAAGCGTTTCACTGGAATCAGAAATTCCGGTTATGTTCGGTGTGGTTACAACCGACAACATTGAACAGGCTATAGAAAGAGCCGGTACTAAGGCAGGAAACAAGGGCTATGACTGTGCTCTGGGTGCGATTGAAATGGTAAATCTCATCAGAGAAATTGAAAAATAATAATGAATATTATTCTTGATTTCGACGGCACTATACATGACTGTGCTAAAATTTACATTCCGGCATTCCGAACCGGATATAAATATCTTACCGACCGCAGACTTGCACCAATCCGGCATTTCAGTGACAGTGAAATAAGCGGCTGGCTTGGATACTCCGCAAAGGATATGTGGGACAGATTCATGCCGGATCTTGATGAAAAGTACAAAAAAACCTGTACTAAAATCATAGGCGATGAAATGCTAAAGCTTATAGACTGCGGAAAATCTGTGCTTTACAGTGGTGCAGAGGAAACATTGAAAAAGCTTAATGAAAACGGTCACAAGCTCATTTTTCTGAGCAACTGCGGAAGAAGCTACATGGAGGCTCATATTAATGCTCATCAGCTTAACCGATTTTTCTGCGATTATTTTTGTACGGAAGATTATGATTTCAGGTCAAAGCCGGAAATTTTTCCGTACATCAAGCAAAAACATCCGGGGAAGTTTATTGTAATCGGTGACAGATATCTGGATCTGGAAACAGCTTTGAAGCACAGTCTTAAATCCATCGGCTGTACCTACGGCTATTGCAAACCCCAGGAGCTTGATAAAGCGGACATAACAGTGTCTGACATTTCACAAATACCATCGGCTGTTGAAAAATTTTCCGACTGATATTAGAAATTTCATAATTTTAATCTGTTATAATTAGTATATCAAGTATATCAGAGGATTTGAAAAAGCCCGACCAAAACTTTTGATTTGATAAAAGAGTTTTTCGACAAACCAAGAACTTGTTCTCATAGGATTTGTGCATAGATTTTCAAGTATGTTTTGGCTGAGAACAAGGCAAAAATTTGCAGGCATACTGGCGTATGGCAAGAATTTTTAATGCAGTTATCAGACAAACTTGCCGAAAAGATATGTGCAACAGCCTGTGAGAATAAGTTCTAAGATAAGCGTATTCTTTTTTGAATGCGCTTATTTTAATATGAGCAAAAAAATAAGCGTGTTAAAAACACGCTTACATGCATTATTAATCTGATTTCAATTAATTAATCAGCATCAGCCTGATGCGTTGAGCTTCTTAGCAAGCTGAGCCTTCTTTCTGCTTGCACAATTCTTGTGCATAAGACCCTTTGAAGCAGCCTGATCAACTCTCTTTATAGCAACTCTGATTGCTTCAGCCTTGTCTGCTGTGTTGTTAGCACAAGCTGCGTCAGCATTCTTGAGAATAGTTTTAAGATTAGATTTTCTAGCCTTGTTGGCAGCAGCCTTTGTCTTGTTAACCTTAACTCTCTTCATTGCGGATTTAATATTTGGCATAACGTTAACACCTCCCTGAAAATAATGGAATACCTGAAATTATTATTTACATAATTTTTATAATAATTCAGAAAAAGCAGCATAAAATAAAAGCAACGCAAGCTTTAATTCAAGCAGGACACGACCGTTACTTTAAAACGGATGTAATGATCATCTGTTATACACTGCACCAACACTAATAATTATTTTACCATCTTATGAATCAAATTGCAATAGGCAATTTTAAAATAATATCACGAAAAATTTAAGTTGATTTAAAGCATAATGCACAACTTTTTTACTAAAGGAATGAAAATCAATGAACGCAAGAACAGATCTGGCACTGGAAAGTGTAAATGCAGCCAAAATAAGTGAAGGAATTACAAAAACTGAAAGGGGCAAAGCCTTTAAAATAACAGAAATAAAAATTGCTGAGGATAAACACGGTGAAAAAATCGGAAAGAAAAAGGGCAGATATATAACTCTTGAAGGCAGTCCTCTGAGCAATTTCTCAGATGAATTCAAAAATATGTGCACCGAATTTTCCGAAGAGCTTTCTCAGTTCATTCCCGACGGACGTGTTTTAGCGGTAGGACTGGGAAATAATGACATCACGCCTGATGCTTTAGGTCCTCAGGCAGCTGCAAAAATACTCGCCACAAGACATCTCAGAGAAGAACTGGGAGACGAGGACGAGTTTCTGTCAGGTTTAAGACCTGTAGGTGTTCTTGCAAGCGGCGTTTTAGGTCAGACAGGTATTGAAACAGCAGAGCTTATCGAAGGTCTTATGGAAAAAATAAATCCTTCTGCAATTATTGCAATTGATGCTCTTGCCTGTTCAGATGTAAACCGCCTCGGCAAAACGATTCAGCTGTCCGACGCAGGAATTTCTCCGGGAAGCGGAGTTCAGAACAAAAGGCATGAATTATCTCAGGACACCCTTGGAGTACCAGTAATAGCCGTAGGCGTACCCACAGTTGTTGACATGCATACAATCGTTGAAGATTATACCGGAAAAGCCGTTAACACCGACCTCCCCAACATGATGGTTACTCCTCGTGATATAGACAGGCTTATAGAGCGTTCTGCAGCCATGATTGCTGCTGGAATAAATATGGCACTTCACCCTCAGCTTTCCTTTGAGGATATAGAAGCGATTATGTATTAAGGCTGTACAAAGGCAAAGCCCCACAAAAATCTTTGTGTGGCTTTGCAATAATTACTTGAAATTTTTTAAATACGTCATTCAATTTATTTTATCGCAAGATTTCTTGCAATTGCCGCCGCATCTCTTATATTGACAACTCCGTCTCCGTTAACATCATAGTGTTCTGAATATTCAGGTTTTTCACCACGTGCTAATAGTCTTGCAATATATGCGGCGTCTCTTATATTGAAAATAAACTCTCCGGCAGGATCTCCCGGTTTATATTCTTCATCAGAAAGCACGATGTCTTCCTCAATATTATTCTGCGAATCTTGTGCCGTTACTTCTTCAGCGGCATATATTGGTAAGCTTCCGAATGAGACTGCAATTATAGCAGACAACAAAATTGTTAATTTTTTCATAAAAATACCTCCTTTTAATAAAGCGCATTAGGAATGTTTTTATAAAATTGAATCAAATATTTAGTTATTAATGTTCAACCATTTCCCTGACCCTGAACATTACCGTTATCTACAGGAGATTCAAAAGCATTAATACGGTTGTACTCATAATTTTCCTACAAACCATTAATTTAACATTCCCTTCTAAATATATTTTATCTACCCCTATATATTATATACCAAAGCTATAAATTTGTCAATAGCCTTTTGGAATTATTTTACATATCGTTTACGTTTATCAACCTATTTCGTCATATATAACGATAGCTTTGATTTTAATAATCTAGTTTAGCCGTATAACTCAAACGGTATTAAACGGAATCGTTTCATAATGTTCAATAAAATCCGAATAAAAATTAACCGCCCTTGCAAGAGAGGATATATTTATATTTTCGTTTACGGCATGGGCGGATTTCATTTGCTGATCCGTCATAGTCAGGGGAACAAACCTGAGAACGCAGTCGCATATTTTGGTATAGTGACGGGCGTCCGTTCCGGCAAGCATAACGTAAGGAATTACTGGTATGTCGCCGAAAGTCATTTCAATTTGCTTTATTACCTTTTTATATGCAGAGCATTTTGTATCCGCAGCAGGCGGAATATCATACCCTGTAATCATTTCCATCCAGATATCATTTTTTCTGGCAAGCTTCAGCATTTTTTTCAAAGACGGTTCAAGGGGTTCATGAACCATAAATCTCATATTTGCCGTGGCAGTAGCCGTTTCTGGAATGACATTTGCGCCATGGCTTCCTTCTGCCATAGTGAACACGCAGGTTGTTGATACCAAAGCCGCAGGCTGACCTCCCATTTTTCTCATGAAAAAAGGCATTATCGGTCCCAGAAGCCATGTATTCCCCAAAAGAAACCGGTATTTAAAAGGCATATACGGTGCCATTGCCTTATACATTTCCTTAACAGGTTTGGTGAGTTTAAGCTTAAACGGCGGATGACTTTCCACTCTGTTTATAAGCTTTGCAAGTCTTGCAAATGGATTATGTCTGAAAGGTATGCTTGCATGTCCGCCATGAGAATGAGCAATGAATTTTACATTTGCCCTGCCTTTTTCCAGTACTCCCACCATAGCACAGTTCGCTTCACAGCCCATCATATGCCCCATTACAGAGCCGCCTTCATCCATGACAAGTTCAGGTCTTATTCCCCTTTTATACATATATTCCACTGTTTTTACAGCACCGTCTCCTGTAATTTCCTCATTGCAGGAAGAGGCTATATAAAAATCACGTTCAGGCTGAAACCCCTGTGAAAGAAGGTGTTCAACGCTTTCCAGTATTGCACACAATGCACCTTTTGTATCAACAGTTCCCCTGCCCCAGATTTTGCCGTCTGCTATAGTTCCGGAAAAGGGCGGATACTTCCATTCCCCGACAGCTTCAACAACATCGTGATGAGACATTAACAGCACAGGTGCCTTTGACGGGTCTTTGCCTTTCCATCGGTAAAGAAGTGCGCCGTCAATATCCTTGACTTCAAGATTTTTGTGTATCAGAGGATAAAGTTCCTCCAGACGCTTATGCATTTCATAAATTTTCGTCAGGTCATTGCTTCCTCTGCGGCTGACAGACGCTACCTGAATCATTTTAGAAAGATGTTCCGCATGCAAAGCAGGATCAATACCGTCCTTGTCCATGTCATAAGGCTTTGCATCTCCGCACTCTTTTTTGATAAGTTCTGAGTGTATCAGAGCAATCAGAAGAAGAATTATTATCAGAGCCGCTATTGCAGCGATTATGTAAAGAATCATTTTAAACATCTCCTATATCATATTTTCCAGAAAACATTACTCTTATGTCTATTATATCATAATGTATGAAAAAAAGCTATATTTTTTGAAAATTTTGTTTAAAGCAACAGGGCAGACTGTAAAAACTGATTTTGAAAAATAATTTGATAATTACCCCTTTACAAGTATCTGAGCTGTAAAAACAGCAGCCGTTCCCAGAATCATACTGAGCAAAGCGTACAAAACCGCCGCTGCCGTACTGCCGCTGTGAATAAGCTCCGACACTTCAAAAGCAAATGTTGAAAATGTAGTAAATCCTCCGCACACCCCTGCCTTAAGCATTAATACAATATATGAATCACCGCAGTTACGCTTTGCAGCTACTGCTGTTATAAGTCCGATTGCAAACGCACCTATAATATTGATAATAAGAGTCTTAACCGGAAAACCGCCCTGAACCCTAAGCGGTATCAGTCCGATAAGATATCTGCATACAGCTCCTATAAATCCGCCTATTCCTACAACAATACAATTTAACATTTTATACCTTCCTGACAAAATCTTTATTCACTGTCATCTTTCTTTTTGCGTCAGGCTATTGTAATGACCAGCAGCCGCAAAAGCAGAAATCCTCTTCATATTTCCTCCAGAGAAAGAGTTGCCACAGCGTTTAAGCTTTCATCCCCACGCTGACCGGCAAGATAATTATAATACCCCTGACAGGCAATCATTGCCCCGTTATCACCGCAAAGGTTAAGAGGCGGCATATAAAGCTTTATTCCACGCTCAGAACATGCCTTTTCAAATGCCTTTCTGACACCGCTGTTTGCGGAAACTCCCCCGGCTATTGCAACAGTTTTATATCCCAGATAATCTGCCGCATGCATTGTTTTTTCACACAGTATTTCTGAAATAATATGCTGAACGCAGGCACTTAAATCCTCTTTGTTTATTTCAATACCTTTCTGCTGTGAATTGTGAAGAAGATTGATTACTGCCGTTTTAAGTCCGGAAAAGCTGAAATCATACTCACTTCCTGTAACCTTTGGTCTGGGCAGATCAAATGCATCCGGATTTCCTGTCTGCGCCGCCTTGTCTATATGTACTCCTCCGGGATACGGGAATCCCATAGCCCTTGCGCACTTGTCAAAGCATTCCCCTGCTGCGTCATCTCTGGTACGCCCGATTACATGAAATTTAGTATAATCAGTAACTTCAACTATATGAGAATGTCCTCCGCTTGCCACAAGGCACAGATAAGGCGGTTCAAGCTCCGGGTGTGCTATATAGTTTGCTGCAATATGACCTGATATGTGGTGTACAGGTACAAGGGGCTTGCCAGATGCAAGGCACAGTCCCTTGGCAAAATTCACCCCTACCAGCAGTGCTCCGATGAGTCCCGGAGCATAGGTCACAGCCACAGCATCAATGTCCTCCAGAGTTTTTCCGGCATCAGCAAGAGCCTTTTTTGTAACTCCGAGAATGTTTTCACAGTGCCGGCGGGAGGCTATTTCCGGCACTACTCCGCCGTATTTTTTATGTTCCTCAATTTGTGTGGAAATCACAGAGGAAAGTATATTCGTTCCGTTTTCAGAAACCGCCGCCGCAGTTTCGTCACAGGAGCTTTCAATTCCAAGTATCAGCATATTCATCACCAATTTTTATTTTATATTCTTTTTCATTAATATGGCGTTATCCGCCGGATTCCTATAATAATTTTTTCGCAGTCCGGTTTTTTCAAACCCGTTTTTTTCATAAAAAGAAACTGCCGGAACATTGTGTTCCCTGACTTCCAGAAATACTGCGGTTACGCCCTGCTCCAGAAAAAATTTTTCAAGCTTTTCATAAAGCAGTCCGGCAATTCCTTGTTTACGGTATTCTTTTTTTACGGCAATATTGAGAAGTTCTCCCTCATCAATAACCCATGCACCGTTGGCAAAACCGATAATTTTCCCGTCAAGCACTGCCCCCAGCAAAATCGTATTTTTATTTTCAAGCCATTCTCCGAAAGCCTTTTCCGACCAGCCTCCGGGAATGCATTCCTTTTCGATTTCAGCAATTTCTTCAAGCTCTGAAAATCCGCATTTTATAATATCAGCCTTTGGCATCATACCAGCTGTCACCTCTGTTTACATCTGCTGTCAGAGGAACTTTAAGTTCACAGGCATTTGTCATTTCCTCTGAGAGTATTTTTCCGGCAGCATCGGCGTCATCACGGCTGCATTCAACAATAAGTTCGTCATGAACCTGCAAAATAAGTTTCGCATCGGGTACTTCCTCTTTCAGACGGCGGTAAACCTTTACCATGGCAATTTTTATAATATCTGCCGCACTTCCCTGAACCGGCGTATTCATAGCAATTCTTCTGCCTGCCGCCTGCATATTTTTATTGGAAGCTGAAAGCTCCGGCACATATCTTTTTCTTCCGAACATTGTTGTTACATAGCCATCCTTTTTTGCCCTTTCAACAGTATCATTCATAAACTTTTCAACATTTGGAAAATTATGCAGATAATCACTTATATATTTTTTTGCTTCATAAACGCTTACGTTAATATCCTTTGAAAGTGAAAATGCCCCGATACCGTAAATTATTCCGAAATTTACCGCCTTTGCCGCACTTCTCATTTCAGGAGTCACCATTTCTTCCGGCAGACCGAAAACCTGTGCAGCAGTGGAGGTGTGAATATCTGCACCTTCACAGAACCCCTTTATCATTGTAGGGTCACTGCAAATATGTGCCACTATCCTGAGTTCAATCTGACTGTAATCTGCATCAAGGAGAGTTTTTCCCGGCTGTGCCACAAAGAATTTCCGCATTTCCCGTCCCAGTTCTGTTCTTACCGGAATGTTCTGCAAATTCGGTTCAGTAGATGAAATTCTGCCTGTTCTGGTTTCTGTCTGCTTGAAAACCGTATGGATTCTGCCGTCGGGTGCTACAGTTTTTAACAATCCCTCAACATAGGTTGAATTAAGCTTTGTAAGCTGACGGTAACGCAAAACAAGGTCGATTACCGGATGCTTATCACGAAGTCCCTCCAGAATCTCCGCACTGGTTGAAAATCCATTTTTATTTTTCTTCTTTAACGGAAGTCCCATTTCATAGAGAATATCACCCAACTGTTTCGGCGAAGCAATATTGAATTCCTTTCCGCACATAAAATAAATCTGGGATTCCAGTCCCTCAATCTCATCTTTAAGCTGTTTCCCGAAAGCCTTTACACCGTCAACATTTACCTTGACTCCCGTATGCTCCATTGAAGCCAGAACTTCAGTCAGCGGCTGTTCAATGCCGTACATAAGCTCTGTCATGCCCTGACTGTCAATTTCCTTTTTCAACACCACGCAAAGCTCCGGCAGACTTGCAATATCCGCCCATTCTCCAGCAGAGCTGTAATAAGGAGAATCATAACGCAGGCAAAGCTTTTCTATGCTGTATTCTGATGAAGATGGGTCAAGAAGATACGCAGCTATCTCAGCGTCAAAGGATATATTTTTAAGTGATTTATTCTCCTCAAAGCAAAGCCTGTACATAGGTTTTGCACCAAATGTATATTTTTCCGTATCTCCCGACAAAAGCTCTGTGATATACTCCTTATTTTCTGTTGTATAAACTGTATGCTCGCCGTCCATTTCTTCATAAATCTGAAAAATTCCGTCACAATAAAGGCAATCCAGATTTTCATTTTCTGAAAGTCGTTTAAGGGTATCTGCGTCAAGATCTTTTTGTATAACGGTAATTTCCTTAGCCTTTACTGTATTTTCCTCAAGTTTTTTTTCAGATGGTTTAAGATTCATCTTCTGCAAAAGCTTGGACATTTCAAGCTCAGTTAAAATCTCGCTTAAAGCCTCATTATCCGGCTGAGAAATTTTATAGCTTTCAGTATCATTATCAATCGGAGCGTCAAGACATATTGTGGCAAGCCATTTGCTTTCCTCAGCAGCCTCCCTGCCGTTTTCAAGCTTTGCTTTTACGCCCTTTGTAATCTGTGCTTCATCAAGATGCTCATAGAGATTTTCAACAGTAGTCCACTGAGTTACAAGGGTTGTCGCCGTTTTCTGTCCTATCCCGGCTACACCGGAGATATTATCAGAGCTGTCCCCCATAAGTGCTTTTAAATCTATTAAATTTATCGGTTCAAAGCCGTAATCCTCACGAAATTTTTCCGGAGTGTAAACAATAGTTTCCTTTGTTGTGGCAAGTCTTACTGTTACTTTATCATTTACCAGTTGAAGGCTGTCACGGTCACCTGTCAGGATAAAACATTCATTACCGCTGTCAGCACAGTGTTTTGAAAGTGTACCCAGAACGTCGTCTGCTTCATACCCTTCACATTCTATAACTTTGATGCCCATAGCAGTTAAAATTTCCTTTATCAGCGGCATCTGCATAGCAAGCTCTTCGGGCATTCCCTTACGGGTTGCCTTATATGATGCCACCGCCTTATGGCGGAATGTTGGTGTACGCAGATCGAATGCAACTGCAGCACATTCAGGCTTTACTTCGTCAAAATTTTTAAAATATATGTTCATAAATCCCAGAATAGCGTTAGTGTAAACACCCTTTTTATTTGTAAGTGCTCTGATACCATAATAAGCACGATTCATAATGCTGTTTCCGTCTACTGCAAGCAATTTCATTGTAATTTCTCCTGTTAATCAATAATCTTATATTTATTATAGCAGATTTTTTTATAAAACTCTATCCTTTTGAGAAATTTTATAATAAATTATAATTTTTCAATATCTAATCTGCCATTTCTTAATTTGCCCCCTTTTCATGAATATAATAGTTGACATATTTTCAATATTGTTGTATAATAATAAAAAAGGAGCATACCGATAGACGGTCGCTCCCGTAAATGGTTAACTAATAATTAATAGTCGCCTTACGTGGAACTGGGGCGGCTATTTCCTTTTATCATTGTTGCTGAATGCCTTATAGACAAGAAGAACA
>NZ_JBJFHN010000126.1:18757-30103 GCF_051893655.1 Porcipelethomonas sp.
CGTTTCAGGTATGCCCTTAAGCATAATTATACAATAATCTGTATAATATGTCAATATTTATATCAACCTTAAGAATTATTAATATTCTGATTTGATTAGCACATATTGTCAATAAAAACCGTTGACATATTTTCAATATTGTTGTATAATAATAAAAAAGGAGCATACCGATAGACGGTCACTCCCTCATGAATTGTTAAATAAACCGTTCAGTTGGTCGCTGGGGCGGTTTATTTCTTTATGTTCTTAATCACATTATCTAATGCAACGAGAAGCACGATAGCAAGAATTATATAAAATAATTCCATGTCTATCACCTCCCTGCCTGATTATTTCGCCTGCACTTTCGTGGACGATCAAGTTTCTTATGGCGTAAGGAGGTAACAACCGCCTACCGTTTCAGGTATGCCCTTAAGCATAATTATACAATAATCTGTATAATATGTCAATATTTATATCGACCTTAAAAGTTATTAGTATTCTGATTTGATTACCAAATATTATTAATAAAAACCGTTGACATATTTTCAATGTTGTTGTATAATAATAAAAAGGAGCATACCGATAGACGGTCGCTCCCGATAAAGTTAGATTATAAAAAATAACCGTCCTTATGTTGGAAGCTGAGGGCGGCTATTTCCTTTTATCATTGTTGCTGAATGCCTTATAGACAAGAAGAACATTTGATAATGCAATGATGAATTGAAAAAAATCATTCCATGTCATTGATTTTCACTCCCCTCCGGGAGTAGGATTGACCGCCTACCGTTTCAGGTATGCCCTTAAGCATAATTATACAATAATCTGTATAATATGTCAATGATTGCATCAATATTTACAGAAGCAGTTCCGGATTATTTATTCTGTCCGGAACAAATCCAAATCTTAAAAATCATGATTAACCCGGAGAATTATATGGAATACTTAAAAATCGGAAATGTTAAAATAAAAAAAACTGCCGCACTCGCACCTATGGCATCTGTTGCAGACAGATCCTACAGAATACTCTGCCGTGAATACGGTGCATGCTATACGGTAAGCGAGCTTATTTCCGCAAAGGGACTTTGCTATAATGACAAAAAAACTGCTGAGCTTTGCACAGTGACAAACGGCGAACGCCCTATGGCTTTGCAGATTTTCGGGGATGATCCGGAATTTATGAAAAAGGCAGCTGAAATCTGCATGAAATATGAACCGGATATTATAGACATAAATATGGGTTGCCCCGTACCAAAAGTAGTTAACAACAATTCCGGAAGTGCACTGATGAAAGATACCGCAAGAGCCGCTGAAATTGTGAAAGCAGTAAAAAGCGTTTCCGGAGTTCCGGTAACCGTTAAAATCCGCAAGGGGTGGGACAAAGCCCTTGTAAACGCCGCAGAATTTGCAAAGGCTATGGAACAGGCAGGAGCTGATGCTATCGCTGTGCATGGCAGAACAAAAGACCAGATGTATTCAGGTAAAGCCGACTGGGATATAATAAAACAGGTCAGGGAAAGCGTTTCAGTACCGGTAATCGGAAACGGAGATATAGACAGTCTTGAAAGCTGTCTTGCTATGTATGAACAAACGGGATGCGACCTTGTTATGATAGGACGGGCGACCTACGGAAACCCATTTATTTTCAGGGAAATTGACAGTTATTTTGAAAATCTCCCCTATTCACCACCGTCGGTTGAAGAAAGAATGGAAGTAATGCTTTATCATATCCGGCTGATACTCAGCCAGCTGGGAAAGGAAAATGAAGAAAAGGCTATGAAGGAAGCAAGAAAACATGCTTCATGGTATATGAAGGGACTTTACGGTGCAGCAGGCTTCAGGGCAAAATGTTACGGTCTCAGCACCTACGATGACGCCTTAAGACTTGCAGAAGAGTTTCTTGAACTGCAAAAACGGCAAAGCCTTTAAAAGGCTCTACCGCAGAAAGAAATAATAAACAAGTCCGTAAATCACAGAGGCTGTCGTTCCGTAAAGAATAACCGGCCCTGCAATTGTAAATATTTTTGCTCCTACACCAAGTATATAGCCTTCCGACTTTGCCTCTATGGCAGATGATACAACAGCATTTGCAAATCCTGTGATTGGTACAAGAGTTCCGGCACCGGCATGCTTTGCAAGCCTTTCATAAACTCCCAGTCCTGTGAAAAATGCACTGAGAAATACAAGAATTATCGACGCCCATGCTCCGGCTGATTCCTTGTCAGCTCCGAAATGAGTAAAGATATTCAGAATTACTTCCCCTAAAGTACAGATAAGTCCGCCTGTCAGAAAAGCCATCGGAATATTGATCCAGCTTCTGGAATTGGGTGAAGCTTTTTTGCTCATCTGGTCGTATTCCTTTTGCGTAACCATTAAACCACTTCCCTTCTATATTAGTTTGTTCCCGTTTTTTTCAAATATTCATAAAAATTTTTTTAAAACTGCTTGACAAAGTGATTAAATTGTGTTAGCATAAAATCATAAAGTTAAAGCGTTGAAAAAGGAAGATTCATAATCAAAAGCTTACTCAGAGAGGTTCTGTCACCGGCTGAAAGCAGAACTGTAACAGATTTTGAATACACCGCCTTTTGAGTCCGGCTAATCCCCGGCGTTTCGTTTGCGTTACAAAACGGCTTTTGAGGCAGAGCTGTGTTTTGGCTCTGTGAAAAAGGGTGGAACAGCGGTTATTATCGCCCCTTGGACTTTTTGCGTCCGAGGGGTTTTTTATTTGTAGGATGGTGATATTTTGATTTGTCCGGAATGCAAAAACGAAATGAAAGCAGGCATCATACCCGTGCCAAGCGGAGCAAAGTGTCCCATGCAGTGGCTGCCTGAGGACGCCTATATGAAAAAAACATGGATACCCGTTACTAAAACAGGTACTCAAAAACTGGGCGGTGAAATTCTGTCTGTAAAAACAGATGCAATGATTCCACATATTAACGCGTTTATCTGCAAAAAGTGCAGAAAAATAATAATAGATTATTAAATTTAAGGAGAATAAAAATGATAAAGCTTACATTGAAAGACGGAAGTATCCGTGAAATCGAATCCCCGGCAAGTGCTGCGGAAATCATCAAGGGCATTGGTGCCGGACTTTACAAGGCTGCATGCTGTGTTAAAATCAACGGTGAAGTAAAGGATCTGAGAACTGTAATTGACAGTGACTGCGAATTTGAAGTCATGACCTTTGATTCTGCCGAGGGCAAAAAAACATTCTGGCATACGGCTTCACATATCCTTGCACAGGCTGTAAAAAGACTTTATCCGAATACAAAGCTTGCAATCGGTCCGGCTATCGACAACGGCTTTTACTATGATTTTGACCTTGAAAAGCCTTTCACTGCTGAAGAACTGACAAAAATCGAAGCTGAAATGAAAAAAATCGTCAAGGAAGGTATTCAGCTGGAATGCTATACAATGTCTCCTGAAGATGCAATAAAATCACTGGAGGAACAGGGTGAAATCTATAAGGTTGAGCTGTGTCAGGAGCATGCTGACAAGGGCGAGCCTATTTCATTCTACAAGCAGGGCGAATTTTCTGACCTGTGTGCAGGTCCTCATCTTATGTCAACTGCTCCGGTAAAGGCTTTCAAGCTGCTTTCATGCACTGGTGCTTACTGGAGAGGTTCTGAAAAAAACAAAATGCTTTCCCGTGTATATGCTACGGCATTCCCGAAAGCTTCTCAGCTTGAAGAACACCTTAAAGCTCTTGAAGATGCTAAAATGCGTGACCACAACAAACTCGGCCGTGAGCTTGAACTGTTTACAACTGTAGACTATATCGGTCAGGGACTTCCGGTAATTCTGCCTAAGGGTGCAAGAGTTATCCAGCTGCTTCAGAGATGGGTTGAAGATGTAGAACAGAAACATGGCTATCTTCTTACGAAAACTCCGTTTATGGCAAAGCGTGAGCTTTATAAAATTTCCGGTCACTGGGATCACTATCTGGACGGAATGTTCGTTCTGGGTGACCCTGACGATGAAACCAAGGAATGCTTTGCACTTCGTCCTATGACATGTCCTTTCCAGTATCAGGTATTTTTAAACAGACAGCGTTCCTACCGTGACCTGCCGATGAGACTTGGCGAAACTTCAACTCTCTTCAGAAATGAAGACAGCGGCGAAATGCATGGTCTTATCCGTGTCCGTCAGTTTACAATCTCTGAAGGACATCTGATTCTCCGTCCTGAACAGCTGGAAGAGGAATTTAAAGACTGCCTTGAGCTTGCAAAATATTTCCTGGGAACTCTGGGACTTCTTGAGGGATGTACTTTCCGCTTCTCTCAGTGGGATCCCGCAAACCCGAACAACAAATATGAGGGTACTGCACAGCAGTGGGATCACGCACAGTCAGTAATGAAAAAGATCCTTGACGACCTCGATGTAAATTATGAAATCGGTATCGATGAAGCTGCTTTCTACGGTCCGAAGCTGGATATTCAGTACAAAAACGTATACGGCAAGGAAGATACAATTGTAACCATTCAGATAGATATGCTGCTTGCTGAAAAATTCGGTATGGAATATATTGATGTTGACGGCTCAAGAAAACGTCCTTATATAATCCACAGAACTTCTCTGGGCTGCTACGAAAGAACTCTTGCAATGCTTATAGAAAAATATGCCGGAGCATTTCCGCTGTGGCTTGCTCCTGAACAGGTACGCTTTATTCCTATTGCAGACAGACATCTGCCTTATGTAAAAGAATTGTCCGCAAAGCTTGAGGCTGCCGGCATCAGATGTACAATTGATGACAGAGCAGAAAAAATGGGATATAAAATCAGACAGGCTCAGCTTGAAAAAATTCCTTATATGCTTATTGCCGGAGATAATGAGGTTGAATCAAAGACAGTTTCAGTACGTTCAAGACGTGACGGCGATCTGGGTTCCATGACTGCCGGAGAACTTCTTGATAGATTTACCGAAGAAATTGCTTCAAAGAAAATTTAAAAATATAAAGGGGACGCTCTGCAAAAGAGAGCGTCCCCTTACATTTATACTAATTGCCGTAAAGACTAAGGGAGCTTTCAACTGAAAAAGCTCCCTTTAATTTTTATTATTTTATTGGTTAAAAAGTTCCTTAAACTTGTCAAAAAAAGTCTTTCTTTTTTCATAATGCTTTTCAGTTTCGCTCATTGAACTTTCATATTCTCTGAGAAGATCCTTCTGTTTCTTTGTAAGATTCTTAGGAACTTCAATATTTACTTTAACATACTGGTCGCCTCTGTCACTTCTGCGAAGTTTCTTGACGCCCTTTCCTTTAAGACGGAAAACTGTACCAGTCTGAGTTCCCTCAGCAATATTATATTTTACATTGCCGTCTATTGTAGGAACAGTAATCTCATCACCCAGAACCGCCTGAGTATAAGTAATCGGAATTTCACAGTGAATATCCGAACCATTTCTTACAAACAGCGGATGCGGTCTTACTGATACCACAACATTAAGATCTCCGTTTGATCCTCCGTTTAAGCCGCTGTCACCCTGTCCTCCGACTCTTAAAACCTGTCCGTCATCAATTCCGGCAGGAATATCAACATTTATAGTCTTTGAAACCTTAATTCTTCCCGTTCCGCTGCACTTGCTGCATGGATTGGAAATAACAGTACCTTTGCCGCCGCAGCGTGAACATGTTTTAGCAGAAGAAATCATGCCAAACGGAGTTCTCTGAGTAACCTTTACAGTACCTGAACCATGACAGTCCGGGCAAGTCTGCGGAGCAGAACCCTTTGCAGCACCAGTTCCGCCGCATTCACTGCACTTATCCATTCTGTTTATCTTAACATCCTGCTTCTTGCCTGTGCAGGCTTCCATAAAGCTTATGTTTACATTGGCGGTTATATCCTGTCCTCTTCTCGGAGCATTTGCATTTGAACGTGCAGATGATCTCATTCCTCCGCCGCCGAAAATACCGCTGAAAAGATCCTCAAATATATCTCCGCCGCCGAAACCGCCGGTAAATCCGCCGCCTCCTCCGCCGAAATTAGGATCAACGCCTGCCTGACCGAACTGATCATAGCGCTGACGCTTTTCCGGATCGGACAGAACCTCATAAGCCTTGTTGACTTCCTTGAATTTTTCTTCACATTCTTTATCATCAGGGTGAAGGTCAGGATGATACTTTCTTGCCATCTTTTTAAAGGCTTTTTTTATGTCATCGTCAGATGCGCCTTTCTGAACCCCCAGCACCTCGTAATAATCTCTTTCATCAGCCATAACTGACCGCACCTCTTTCCGTTTTGCCCCATGACAAAACATTCATGTGTGTTATATAAACGCCCCGGAAACTGCATTTTAAACAGCTTATGGGCGGACTTTATTGATCCGCCCTTTTTAAGCAAAAATAATTATTCAGCGTCTGTGTAATCAGCGTCTACAACACCGTCATCACCTGATGACGCACTTCCAGCGGCTGCCTGAGCTGCCTGCTGTGCTGCAGCCTGTTCTTCAGGGCTGGCATTCTGGTAAATCTTTGTTGCCAGCTCGTTGAAGGCTTTCTGGAGGTCTTCATTTTTAGCCTTGATATCATCAATATCATTGCCCTTTACAGCTTCCTTAAGAGCATTGCACTTAGCTTCAATTGAAGACTTTTCGTCAGCAGATACCTTATCGCCGAAATCATTCAGAGCCTTTTCGCACTGGAATGCAAAGTTTTCAGCATTATTCTTTGTATCAACTTCTTCTCTTCTCTTCTTGTCTTCTTCGGCAAACATTTCAGCGTCCTTGACAGCCTTGTCAATATCTTCCTTGGACATATTTGTTGAAGAAGTAATAGTAATATTCTGTTCCTTGCCTGTTCCCTTATCCTTTGCAGATACGTGAACAATACCGTTTGCGTCTATATCAAAAGTAACTTCAATCTGAGGGATTCCTCTTGGTGCAGGGGCAATACCGTCCAGACGGAATGTTCCCAGCTGTTTATTATCCTTTGCAAATTCACGTTCACCCTGGAGTACGTTAATATCAACAGCTGTCTGATTATCAGCGTATGTTGAGAACACCTGTGTCTGCTTTGTAGGAATTGTAGTATTTCTTGCAATCATAGGAGTGCTTACACCGCCTGCAGTTTCAATACCCAGTGTAAGAGGAGTAACATCAAGGAGGAGCAGACCTTCCTTAACATCTCCGCCGAGAACACCGCCCTGATATGCAGCACCCAGTGCTACACATTCATCAGGATTGATACCCTTGAATGGTTCCTTGCCCATGAAGTTTTTAACAGCTTCCTGAACAGCCGGAATTCTTGAAGAACCGCCGACCATCAGAACCTTATGCAGATCTCCGGCAGACAGACCGCTGTCTGAAAGTGCCTGTTTTACAGGTCCCATTGTGGACTGAACAAGGTCAGAAGTCAGTTCGTTGAATTTTGCCTGTGTAAGAGTAAGGTCAAGGTGCTTAGGACCTGATGCGTCTGCTGTAATAAACGGCAGATTGATCTGTGAAGTAGGAGTTGAAGAAAGCTCGATCTTTGATTTTTCTGCTGCTTCCTTCAGTCTCTGCATAGCCATCTTATCTGTTGAAAGGTCGATTCCTTCAGCTTTCTTGAATTCAGATATCATCCAGTCAATGATTCTCTGGTCGAAGTCATCACCGCCTAAGTGGTTATTTCCGGCTGTTGCCAGAACTTCTGTAACGCCGTCGCCCATTTCAATGATGGAAACATCGAATGTACCGCCGCCCAGGTCATAAACCATGATCTTCTGGTCTTCTTCCTTGTCTACGCCATATGAAAGAGCTGCTGCTGTAGGCTCGTTGATGATTCTTCTTACATTAAGACCTGCAATCTGACCTGCATCCTTTGTTGCCTGTCTCTGTGCATCTGTAAAGTAAGCCGGAACAGTAATAACTGCTTCTGTAACAGGTTCGCCCAGATAGCTTTCTGCGTCTGATTTCAGTTTCTGTAAAATCATTGCTGAAATTTCCTGAGGAGTATATGATTTTCCGTCAATGTTAACTTTATAGTCAGAACCCATGTGTCTCTTGATTGAAATAACTGTCTTTTCAGGATTTGTAACTGCCTGACGCTTTGCAACCTGACCTACCAGTCTTTCGCCTGTCTTGGAGAAAGCAACTACTGAAGGAGTTGTTCTCGCACCTTCGGAGTTCGGAATTACAACGGCGCTGCCGCCTTCCATTACTGCTACGCATGAGTTTGTTGTACCCAAGTCAATGCCTATAATTTTTCCCATGATAAATCTTCCTTTCTAATATACCATTAAAATAATCAGTTTGCCACTGCCACAACAGCGTGACGAATTACTCTGTCATTTAACATATAACCCTTCTGGAAAATTTCACATACTGTGTTTTCCCCGAAGTTTTCGTCTTCAACCTGCTTTATCGCATTATGAAGATTCGGATCAAATTCATTGCCTAAAGCTTCCATTTCTGTGACACCTATCTTTTTAAGTGCCTCTTTGAACTGATTGTAAATCATCTGCATGCCGTTTTTAAAGGCTTCATCTGCACATTCAGCTTCAATGGCTCTTTCAAAGCTGTCAAGAACCGGAAGTATGTCAGCAACGCATTTGCTTGTTGCATCTCCATAGCTTTCGATTTTTTCCTTGGCTGTACGCTTCCGGTAATTGTCATATTCGGCGTAAAGTCTCAGATATTTGTCATCAGAATCCTTAAGCTTTGCTTCAAGCTCTTCTATTTTCTCCTTTGATTCATCAGACTTCTCCTCGCCTGTTTCGATGTCGATATCCATGTCTTTATTTACCGGCTGTTCTTCTGTCTCCCGGCTGTTTTTTTCTTCATCACTCATTGTCATCTTCCTTTCCGTCCTTTTCTGAATTTTCGGAAAGCAAATCCGAAATTTTATTCGTAAAATATTCTATATAAGGAATAATTTTGGCATAGTCAAGCCTTACAGGACCTATTATACCCAGCGAACCGACTGTTTTATCACCTTTTTGGTAATTTGAAACTATCATGCTGGAATTTCCTATTACAAATCCGTCGCTTTCTTCGCTGAACATTACATGAATTCCGCTGAACGATGTGTTCAGAAGATTCTCAAGTTCCGACTTGTTATCCATAAATCTTACTATATCCATTTTATCCAGTTCATTGCATGAAAGCAAATTCCGTTCTCCCCGGACTGTAAGCTCCTTGTGGAGAAGATCTCTTGAAAGCTCATACACACCCTGAACCAGAGGCGATAAAGTAATCATATATGTTCCCATCGCTTCAACCAGTTTGTCAAGCATCTCATCGGACAAATCTGCAACTGAAATTCCCTGAAGATTTTCTTCTATATAATTTGTAAAGAAATCAAGCTGTTCATGAGTAAGATCAAATTCCAGACGGCATGCTTTATTTTTTATACTTCCGTCAGAAGTGATAAGCAGTATAACATAAAGCCTTTTTCCCGTAGGAACAACTTCCACCTTTGAAATAACCGAAAATTTCGGTACTTCATTGGAAGCTACTACCGCACACTGTGTAAGCTCTGCAAGAGCCGTAGCAGCACTCTGGATTATAAGATCCTCTGTAAACGCTCCGTTTTCCTCAAGCATGTGATCAAGCCGTTCAACTTCTTCTTCCGGCAGCTCATGAGGCTTCATTATCTTTTCAATATAAAGCCTGTATCCGCTGAATGTCGGAATTCTTCCGGCAGATGTATGAGGCTGTTCAAGATATCCCAGCTGTTCAAGCATTGCCATATCGTTTCTGACTGTTGCGGCGGAAACGTTGATGTCGGGAAGTGAAGCTATAGTTTTTGAACCTACAGGTTCGCCGGTCAGAATATATTCATCTATGACAGCAGCAAGAATTTTAAGTTTTCTGTCATTCAAATCCGGCGCCTCCTTAATCACTGGTAGTTGCAATTTTTAAGTGCTAGCACTCAATCTCCCTGAGTGCTAATTATAATTTATCACTATTGCAGGCAATTGTCAAGGGGTTTTAGCATTTTCATCACTATGCACAAAAAATCTTTTTCATCAGCTTGCTTATATAGTAAAACTATCTCCATAAAGCTTTCCTGAAAAGAAAGCTTCAAAACGTGAAACTGTTGACAAGACCTGTATAAACGAGTATCATATATTATAGGTAGATTATTTTAGTATCTGGAGCTAAAAATGAAAAAAATTATTTTAAGAATATTAAAGAATATAAAAGACTGGCTGCCCGAAACGTTCGGGAGTTTTTTCAAATGGATTATACTGTCATTAATAACCGGCACAGCAGTAGGAATTGTGTCTGCTGCTTTTCATATATGTCTGGAAGAATCAGCAAAAATAAGAACAGAACATCCTGTTATAATACTTCTTCTGCCTATAGCAGGTCTTCTGATTGTCGGAATTTACCGGCTGCTTAAACTTACTCATGACAAGGGTACAAATATGGTTCTTGTTGCGGTAAGAGACGGCGAAAATATGACATGGAGAAATACACTCAGTATTTTTACCGGTTCTGTGCTTACCCACTTAACCGGAGGCTCTGCCGGACGTGAAGGTGCTGCTCTTCAGATAGGAGGAAGCATAGGCTCTCAGCTGGGGTTGTGGCTGAAGCTTAAAGAACAGGATCACAGGCTTATTACAATGTGCGGTATGAGTGCAGGATTCTCGGCACTTTTTGGTACTCCTGCCGCTGCCGCTTTTTTCTCAATGGAGGTTATAAGCGTAGGCATTATGCATTATTCTGCAATAGTTCCGTGTATTATTGCAGCACTGACCGGATTTAAAATCTCCTCATATTTCGGAGTAGCACCCATGGCAGTCAGCATAAAGCCGGACGAGATAACTGGTATGGTATTTATAAAAGCGTCGGTTATAGCCGTTTTGTGCGGACTTCTTAGCATAGTGTTCTGCTTTGTACTGAAAAATGCCGGACGGGTATACAAATACTTTATAAGAAATCCGTATCTGAGAATTTTTATCGGAGGTATGATTGTAACAGTACTGACATTTATCTGTCATACATATGATTACAATGGTGCCGGAGGAGAAGTAATTGTCCGTGCATTCAACGACCCTGCTCCGTTTTATCAGTTTATTTTAAAGCTGATTTTTACCGCACTGACCCTTGGTGCCGGATTTAAAGGCGGAGAAATTCTCCCGGCATTTTTTGTAGGTTCAACTTTCGGCAGTTTTCTTGCACCTTTACTGGGTATTGACTGTTCTCTGGGTGCTGCCATCGGACTTTCATGCCTTTTCTGCGGAGTTACAAATTGTCCTGTAACAGCAGTATTTTTGTGTGCTGAGCTTTTCGGGGTAAAATATCTTCCGGTATATCTTCTCACATGCGGTATATCCTACATGCTTTCAGGCTATGCAGGTCTTTACAGCGAACAGAAAATACTGGATTCAAAGCTTGAGCCTAAATTCATTGATAAAAAAGTAGGAAAAAAATAACAAG
>NZ_JBJFHN010000127.1:0-6843 GCF_051893655.1 Porcipelethomonas sp.
GCAATTACTGCTCCTCTTATAAGGTATGCTACCGGGTCTCCCGAGGGACTTTTTCTTAAGCATATTACGTCAGTTCCCTCAATAAGACCTATGTCCTGAAGACGTCTTCTCATTGCCCCCTGAGTATGAAGCTCTGCAACACGTCCGGTATGTCCTTCCTTGAGAGAATAAAGTGTCTTTATATTATTTTCCATACTGAAAACTCCGTTTAATAAGTATAAGAACCTGTTCTGAGGTATTACCCCTGTTATTATATTATTCATAAAAAGAGAAAAGGTTACAGTATTGTCAGTAGGGAAGTGTGAAATTTTCCGTTTTCCATTCACCGTCTTTTTTTATCATGGAAAATTCATTGGTTTTTTCGGAGGCTTCGCCGTCGGAATAATGTGAAACGGCGTTGAATACAAGTCTTGAGTCGCTTTGTGATACAAGCACAAGGTCAGTACCGGTATAGTATATATTTGAACCTCTGCCGCCGTCATAGCAGTAAACCTTTCCGTCAGATTCAAAGTACTTGCTGTAAAGCGAATCGTCAGGCTCTGCAAACACCTGACAGTAAGCATTTACAATATCATCAACACTGTTTACTCCGGCATCGTTTATCAAAAACGCACCTGTACCAGTACCGCTGCTGTAGTCTAGTTCATAAGGACAATTTATAACAAATTCCCATTTTTGTTTTGCACTTTTTTCAAACTGTTCTTTCGCAAGAGCTGTCAGATCGGATTCATTGGTGTCAGTATTATTGTCAGCCTGGGATTCATTATTATCTGAGATTCCGGCGGTCTGAGCGTTTCCGCTTTCAGAATCTGTATATTCATCTTCATTATTTTCTGAATCTTTGTCAGTTTCCGCAGAACTGTCAGAAGAAGTACTGTCACTGCTGTCCGCCATGATACTGTCATCTGCTTCCTTTTCAGGTTCTGATGATTCCGTCAGAGATGATTCTGAAAGAGAATTGCTGTTTATGGCTTTTGTATCTGCCTGTGTGGTTTCGTCTTTGCATGCGGGAAGCAGAAGGCATGCTGATAAAACTGTCACTAATAATATTTTTTTCATTTATGTCTCCTTTATAAATCAAGCTCAAAATCTATATTTCCGCTGTTTACATCTGCTCTTGCACAGATAACTGAAACCTTGTCACCGACAGAATAAGCCTTGCCGCTGTATTCGTCTGCCAGACTGAAAAATCCGTCATAGCTGTAATACCCCTCAGGGAGAGTATTTACATGGACAAGTCCCTCTATGGTATTTTCAAGCTCTACATAAAATCCGAATTCAGTAACACTTGAAATAAATCCCTCAAAGGAATCGCCTATATGCTGCTGCATGTATTCTGCCTTGTAGCAGTCTTCACAGTCACGCTCAATATTCATGGCTCTTATTTCCATAGCTGTTGAATGCTCAGAGGCTTTGGCAGCAAATCCGCTGTATCGTTTTTCCATCCACTGCTGATCCGCACCGCTTATAAGGTCGGAGAGTATTCTGTGAATAGCAAGGTCAGGATAACGTCTGATAGGGGAGGTGAAATGAGCGTAGTCATCAAGAGCAAGACCGAAATGCCCCACAGGTTCAGTATGGTATTTTGCTTTCGCCATGGAACGCAGAGTCATCATGTTTACTACCGGATAGCTGGGCTTGTCCTTGGCATTAATAAGGATCTGTGCGAGGTGAGCCGGCTTTACCTCTGAAAATACCGGAATATCAACATTAAGCCGTCTTAAACCCTCTTTAAGATCGTCAATTTTTTCAGGAGATGGAGTTTCATGAATTCTGTAAACAAACGGAATTTGTTTTTCACTTGCAAGTCTTGCAGCGGATTCGTTTGCCAGAAGCATAAATTCCTCAATAATCATTTCTGATTTTCCTCTGGTTCTCGGAACAACATTTTCACAGATGTTGTCTTCATTTATGATTAGCTTGCTTTCAGAGGTTTCAATTTCCGGCGCACCTCTTTTTTTTCGGTTTGCAATGAGAATATCTGCAAGCTCGTCCATAATTTTAATGCTTGGAATAAGTTCTTCATATTTTGAAAGTATTTCCGGCTGTGGGTTTCCGGCAAGAATACTGTTTATTTCCGAATAAACGCCCTTTACCTTTGAGCAGATAACCGATTTTTCAAATTTAAAGTCCTTTAAATGCCCGTCAGTGGAAATGTTCATAATGGCTGAAAAGGTCAGCCGGTTTTCTCCCGGATTAAGTGAACAGATACCGTTTGAAAGCTCCTTAGGCAGCATAGGGATTACCTTGTCGGCATAATATATGCTTGTACCTCTTTCAAGAGCTTCCTTGTCAAGGGGACTGTTGCCCTTGACATAGTGGGAAACGTCTGCGATGTGAACGCCCAGCCTGTAGCCGTTTTTAGTACGTTCAATTGACACAGCATCGTCCAGATCCTTTGATTCAGCACTGTCAATTGTAAATATAAGTTCTTCTCTTAAGTCCAGACGGTTTTTGAAATCATCTGCCCATATTCCGGCAGCCTGAATTTTTTTTGCATCATTCTGAACATTTTCAGGGAAATGATTTTCTATGCCGTTTACCGCCAGAACTGATTCGGCACAGCATGCGGCATTCTGAGAGTTCCCGAAGGTAAATACGATTCTGGCTTTGTGATCTCTGTGGCGTTTACCCATACGGATAAGCTCAGCCATGACCTTGTCGCCAATTTTATATTCAATACCGCTTTCTTCAATTTTAATAGGAGTTTTTGACATTGAATCCGGCAGAAAGCATTTTCTGTCCTCTTCTTCAACAATAATGCCAGTAAGCTTTGCACTGCATGGCTTTAAAACGTCCAGTACCTCTCCTTCCGGACTTCCGGAGCGTGATTCAATATATCTTGCCAGTACAATATCTCCCGGCATGGAACCGCAAAGAAACTTTCCCGGTACGAATATTTCCTCGTCGTTGTCGCATCGTTTCATAAAACCGAAGGTTTTGTTAAGTCTTAAAATTTCCGCTGTAAAAAATCCCAGAATATCAGACATTACATAGCCTCGTTTTCTGAGACAGATAACACCTTCTGAAAGCAGGGAATCCATAGCCTCACGGTAATTTTTCTCATTGCCTTTAATACTTCGGCATTTGGCGGCAAGCTCTTTTGCCGGAACAGGTTTTTTTCCGCTTTTTCTGACAAATGTCAGGATTTTATTTCTGTAATTTTCAACAGAGTATTTATCGCTTGAGCTGAATTTTTTTTCGGATTTCTTTTTTGATTTATTTTTTTCTTTACTCATATTAAATCCTCTTTTTATTTAAAAATAATCCCTGTGAACAACGTCTTTGCGTTATTGCCACAGGGAATAAATGGTTATTATAAATAGTTTGCAACGATATTTACGGCAATCGTAAGAACGAAAAGTGCAATCAGGAGAACTCGTGTAATTTTTCTTAAAATAGCTTCTTTTGTTCTTCCTTCATTTTTTTCGTAAAACGAATCGTTCGCTCCACCTGTGATAGCAGCTGTCATATTCTGCTGCTGCTTTGAATCCTGAAACAGGCATAAAATAATCGCAAGAACGCAGGTTATAATCAGCAGAATACCGCCGACAATTTCAAGTACACTCATTATTTTTCTTCCTCCATTATTATAACAGATTTTCAAACTATTTAAACTAAGTATATCATAATTAACAAAAAAAAGCAACAGCTTTTTATAAAAAAATTCACCAAAAACAGTAATATTTTCTATGCATGTTAAATATAAATTACTGTAAATAAAAGCAAAGGAGAATTAAAAATGACAAATGATGAAAAAACTGCAAGAGCCGTTCACAATGTGATAATGGAAAACCGCAAAAGTCTTACCATTTCCGGAGTTACAGATGTGGACAGTTTTGACGAACGCTGTATCTCGCTTTACACTCAGCTGGGGGAGCTTGTTATCAGGGGACGGGAGCTTCATATTAACTCAATGAGTGTTGAAACCGGAGATATGACTATAGACGGCGATATCTGGGCACTCAACTACGGTGACAAGGATAAACACGGAACGGTTTCCTTCCTGGGAAAACTTTTCCGGTAAGGCGGTGAGCTGATGGAGGGACTTGAAAGTTTTTTTACATGGTCTGAGCAGCTGCGGCTTTTTTTGCTTTCCTGTCTGTTTGGGATACCAGTAGGGATAGTTTTTGACCTGTTCCGGGTTTTCAGAATGTTAATTCCCCATAATAAAATTGCCGCAGCAGCTGAGGATCTGATTTTTTTCTGCCTTTACGGCATATTCCTTATGTGCTTTACGGTTACTGAAGCCAGAAGCGAATTCAGGTTTTATTTTTGTATCGGCAATTTTCTGGGATTTGCTTTATATTTCGTAACAGTCGGGTCGGCAGTTACTTCTGTACTCAGAAAAATAATAATGTTTATAAAAAAAATATTTGCCATGATTTTCCGTCCGGTCGTGAAAAAGTTTGTACTTATCTGTGAAAAATTCAGAGCTTTTTTTGTTAGAACTCTCCAAAATCTGAAAATTGATAAAAAAAATAGTAAAACCCCCTTGATTGATAACGGTGATTTGTTGTATAATAGAAATAATGATATAAAGAAAAATCTGAACATAAGAAAGAACGTGAAGAATTTTGGCAGCAGCAAAGGCAGTAAAAAGAAAAAAGAAAAAGGGCATGTTTAGCCTTATAAGCAAACTTATTATAATTGCCGTTGTCATTGGCTGTATTGTTTCAATTATTGCAACGCAGGCCAATCTGGCGGAAATGCAGAAGGAACTTAATTCTATTCTCAATAAAGCTGATGAAATCGAAGCTGAAAATGCGGAACTGCAGCGAACCCTTGATGAGGACGATATGAATGCTTACATGGAAAAGCTGGCTATTGAAAAAATGAATTATGCTTACCCGAATGAACGAAGATATTATGATACGTCAAGAAACTAGCTTTTTAAGCTTTTAAATTTTATTCATATTAAACTTTAACAGGGGGATTTAACAGGCTATGCAGCTCGAAATCGGTAAGGTATATAACGGTAAGGTAAAAGGCATTGCTCAGTACGGTGCATTTGTAGAAATTGAAGGTGCCGGAACGGGAATGGTACATATTTCTGAAATTGCCAATACATTTGTAAAGGATGTAAAGGATTATCTGACTGAAAATCAGGAAGTAAAGGTAAAGGTTCTCTCTATAAGTGAGGACGGAAAAATCGGTCTTTCCATCAAGAAAGCCAGTGAAAATCCGGGAGATCAGCTAAAAGCTGCAAAGCGTCCGGAGCGTAAGCCGAACGTCTGGGAACCAAAGAAAAAGCCTCCTATGTCAGAGCTTGGATTTGAGGAAATGCTTACACGCTTCAAGCAGAACAGTGAAGAAAAGATATGTGCGCTTAAGAGAAATACTGAGCGTAAAAACGGTTCTAGAAGAGGCAAATAAAATAAATTGTCCCCGGTTTTTAAAAACCGGGGATTTTTGTGTTCCAGGCATAACATGTTCAATTTTCTTCCAGATTCACTCTGACCGGCATATCAGCCGTTACTTCATTTTCACTGACTTTGCAGTCATAAGCCATTATTTTCACTCCGGCTTTCTGAGCATCTTTCAATGCTTCTCCGAATTCCCGGTGAGTACTGTAATTAGGTATTAGAAGCTTTATTCCCTTCATTTGTATTATAAAAAGAATCCCTGCCTCATAGCCTTCCTTTACAGCTTCGATAAGTTCCCGGATATGCTTTACTCCCCGTTCTGTAGGAGCGTCCGGAAACATTGCAGTTTTGTTTTCTTCAAGAGTTACTCCCTTGACTTCTGTAAACATACGGGTTCCGTTGTTGTTTATAAAAAAGTCGAATCTGGAATTTTTATATTTCTGTTCCGGCTTTATTTCCGCATCAGGGTAAAGCTTATGAAGCAGTTCGCAGGCTATTTTGTTAGGTGCCTGACTGTCCATGTTTATAAGTTTGTCATCTTTGTAAACGGAAATAAGGTCATATTTAGTTTTGCGGTTTTCATTTTCCGCCCTTTCAAGAATCACTTCTGCACCCGGAACAAGAAGTTCTCTGCATCTGCCGGTATTTTTAACATGGACGGTTTCTTCCAGTCCGTTTACACAGACCTTTGCAATAAATCTGTTCGGACGGGAAATAAACTTACCATTTACAATATTTTTATACTTCATCAGCTATAGTTATATCCGCAGCCTTTACGGGTATTACCTTTCTTAAATCTTTCAGAGACATTTCAACCTGACAGCCGATTTTACCGCCGCTGAAAAATATTTTTTCAAATTTTTCGGCAGTTTGATGAATAGTTGTAGTAAAAAGCTTTTTCATGCCTATGGGTGAACAGCCTCCGTGAACATAACCTGTAAGGGGAAGAAGTTCCTTTGATTTTAACATTTCTACAGACTTTTCATTTACTGCTTTTGCCGCCTTTTTAAGGTCAAGCTCATCACAGACAGGAAGCATGAAGACATAGTATTTTTTTGATTTGCCTACAGTCACAAGTGTTTTGAAAACCTGATCCGGGTCTTCGTTCAATGCGTCCGCTACATCTGCACCGCTGACTGCTCCGGTATCACCGTAAAAATGGGCTTTATAATCAAGCTTTTTCTGATCCAGTATTCTCATGACGTTTGTTTTTTCCATTTTATCATACACCTCATATGGACAATATAACATAATTTTAAAAAAATTGCAAATCTGCTCTTAATAAGCGGTCGGAAAAGTGATAATATATGATATCAAATTAATATCATTTTTGATTAAAAAGAAAAATTCTTAAGAGATTCAAGTCATCAGACAGCACGGTTCAGACAAAAATAGTTTATTTTTTTAAGAGGTACGGAATATTAATCTTTATTTTTTGTGGAATGTGCCGATATATTTTATATATAAGTGCAAATTG
>NZ_JBJFHN010000128.1:0-29439 GCF_051893655.1 Porcipelethomonas sp.
TCAGGATACAGAATCTTTAACGCCTGAAGATTATTACAATAATATTAAGTTTGGTTATATTGAAATATGGTATAATCAAAATTATAACAGAGATAATTATAATTCAAAATTCAGATGTACATATGTTACTGATTCAAATAATGACTATGTTCCTTTCCAGACTGAAAAACAGCTTAAAGACATTCTTGATGTTGATGGATTCGATATAGATGGTAGTCCTTTATTTGCAGACACTGGCGATTATTACAGTAATATGTTCTATATCGGCGATGATACATCAGTAAGGATAAGTAAAGACGATATAACAACTGGATACACAATAGATGAAAATAATCATTATTCAGGTGACATGGAGCAATTTTATATATCAAATGAAACCATTGATGAATTTGTTGTTAAATGTGCTAAAGTAGGTTATTGTTTAAATCAGGTTATGCTCTTTTCTTATTGCGGAGAGCCGGGGTATGTTCCAGCAACTGCTGGTAAACTTTACGGCGAAGCCAATGAAGACGGAATTTTAAATATCATGGACGCTTCATTTATTGCCCGCAAGCTTGCCCAGCAAAAGGGCAGTGAACTGCCTGAAACAGCTGATTTCAATGCAGACGGTGAAATTGACATAAGAGATGCCGCAGACATAGCTCAGTTTATGGCAGCAAGAGCCGCAGCACAGGCTGAGGGCTGGATTGAATAATAAGTACTATGAAATTTAAGGAAGCCTTAAAAGGGCTTCCTTTTTTGCAATAAAAACATTATATAATTATTGACTTTTTAACTGTTTTAGAGTAAAATAAAATAGAATATTATAAGCTATAAGCAAGGAGAGGAAAAGTCGATGATATCAAATAACGATAAATCAATGGATAAAATTGTTGACCTGTGCAAATCAAGGGGATTTGTGTATGCTGGTTCTGAAATTTACGGCGGTCTTGCAAACTCATGGGATTACGGTCCGCTGGGTGTTGAACTGAAAAATAATATAAAAAAAGCATGGTGGAAAAAATTTGTTCAGGAAAACCCAAACAATGTGGGACTGGACAGTGCTATACTTATGAACCCTCAGACATGGGTGGCTTCCGGACATGTAGGCGGATTTTCCGACCCTCTTATGGACTGCAAGGAATGCAAGTCCCGTCATAGAGCAGATCAGCTGATTGAAGCTCAGTCGGACGCAAATCCGGCAGGCTGGAGCTTTGAACAAATGGCTGAATTTATAAAGAATAACAATATTAAATGTCCAAACTGCGGCAAATCCAATTTCACTGATATTAAACAGTTTAACTTAATGTTCAAAACATTTATGGGTATTACAGAAGATTCTCAGAGTACTGTTTATCTTCGTCCGGAAACAGCTCAGGGTATTTTCGTAAACTTTTTAAATGTTCAGAGAACTACCAGAAAAAAACTTCCTATTGGTATATGTCAGATCGGTAAGTCATTCAGAAATGAAATAACTCCGGGTAATTTCATTTTCCGTACAAGAGAATTTGAACAAATGGAAATGGAATTTTTCTGCAAGCCTGAAACTGCTCTTGACTGGTTTGCATACTGGAAAGAATATTGCATGAACTGGCTTAAATCTTTAGGTATCCGTGAAGAAAGCTTAAGATACCGTGACCACGATCCGGAAGAACTTGCTTTCTATTCAGAAGCTACAACTGATATTGAATTCAGATTCCCGTTCAAGGAGTGGGGCGAGCTGTGGGGCATTGCCGACAGAACCGACTACGACCTCGGCAGACACATGGAATGCAGCGGAAAGTCACTGGAATACTTTGACCCTGATACAAATACAAAATATATTCCGTATGTTATCGAACCTTCTCTGGGTGCAGACCGTGTAACACTGGCGTTCCTGTGCGAAGCATACGATGAAGAGGAAATTGCCGAAGGCGATGTAAGAACAGTTTTGCATCTCCACCCTGCAATTGCACCTGTTAAGGCGGCAGTACTGCCTTTGTCAAAGAAGCTCAGCGAACAGGCAAAGGAAGTTTATACAATGCTGGCAAAGCATTTCAATGTTGAATACGACGAAACAGGTTCAATCGGCAAAAGATATCGCCGCCAGGATGAAATCGGAACACCGTTTTGCATTACATATGACTTTGATACTCTTGAAAAGGATGGCTGTGTAACGATTCGTGACAGAGATACAATGGAACAGGAAAGAGTTAAGATTGATGATCTGGTTGCGTTTATCAGTGAAAAAACAGAGTTTTAATTTAAAAAAAGCTCCCCGTCCGGGAGCTTTTTTATGCTTTCTTATTATTTTCTTTCTTTACAGATGAAGATTTCTTTTTAGCCGCACGTACTTTAGCTTTGGCTTTGGCAGCAGCTTTTTTCTCGGCTTTGGTATATGCCTCTTCAAAGAAGAAACGCTGTGCGTCTACCGGAGATTTATCATTTACTTTATAGACATAAGTACCGTCCGGAAGCTGTTTTCTTGCCTTGACATTATCGCTCAGAAGAGTCCTGAACATATCCCATAGACGTTTCTTTATACGTTCATTATATATAGGTGCTGCTACTTCTACACGGCGTATAGTATTTCTTGTCATATAATCGGCAGAGCTTATGTACATTCTGGCTCTGTCCTCAGTACCAAATATATAAATACGGCTGTGTTCCAGATATCGTCCTACTATACTTGTTACTGTAATATTTTCTGTGAATCCCTCAACGCCTGCAATAAGACTGCATATACCTCTTATTACCAGATCAACTTTTACTCCTGCCTGAGAAGCCTCTACAAGCTTGTCGATTATTACCTTGTCACAGAGAGAATTTATTTTAGCACCCACATATGCAGGTTCACCGTTTCTGGCATGTTCTATTTCCTCATCAATCATACTGAGAATCGGATCTCTCAGGCACAGAGGAGCAATAAGAAGGTGTTCAGAATGTTCAACAAGACGGTTGTTTACTAAAGCGTCAAAAAGACTTTCAGCGTCAGTACCGATATCCTGATTGGCGGTAAGGAGAGAAAGGTCTGTGTAAAGAGTAGAGGTCTTTTCGTTATAGTTTCCTGTACCGATCTGTGTTATATATTCACTGCCGTTTGGTGTTTGTCTTGTTATAAGAAGCAGCTTGGAATGAACTTTAAGATCTCTCGGACCGTAAATAATAGTACAGCCTGAATCCTGAAGACGTCTTGACCAGCCGATATTATTTTCCTCATCGAATCTTGCTCTTAGCTCCACAAGTACCAGAACATTTTTTCCGTTTTCCGCAGCATCACAGAGTGCTGCAACGATCTGACTGTTTTTTGCCAGACGGTAAAGGGTGATTTTTATGTCAGTAACTTTCGGATCATTTGCGGCTTCATTAAGAAGCTGAATAAAAGGTTTTATAGATTCATAAGGGTAGCTCAGAAGAATATCCCGTCTTTTTATCTGCGGAATAATATTCATAGTTTCCGCAATACTTGAAGATTTCTGAGGAAGCAGCTTGTCATATTTAAGCTGAGGATTATCACACATATCTGATATAGTTCCTGCAAAGGACAAGTCAAGCGGAGTTTTGAGATAGAATATATGTTCCTCGTCAAGTGCAAGCTTTTTGCAGAGGAATTCCAGCGCAGGCTGACTGAAGGTTTCAGACAGCTGTAATCTTACCGGCTGGAGCTTTTTACGCTTTTTGCACAGTTCTTCCATGACTTCTCTGAAATCCAGATCATGATCAAACAGTCCTTCTTCAACAGTTATGTCTGCATTACGGGTAATTCTTATCAATGTCTTGTCTATTATTTTATAATTTTTAAATACATTCGGTGCGAAGTGAAGAATAAGTTCTTCTGCAAGAATAAAGCGCTTTCCGCCTTCAAGAGGAATAATTCTGCTGAACTGTCCGCTGGCTGGAATTATGCCAAGCTTTATGTTTGATTTGGACTGTATCTGAAGAACACAGTAAATTTCCTTATTTTTCAGGAATGGAAAAGGAGTTTTCTTATCAATTATAAGAGGAGCAATAAGCGGTTTTATTTCCTTTTTGAAATAGGCTTCCAGAAACTGCTGATCACTGATTGAAGCAGTGCGGAATGTAACCTGTTCGATACCGTATTCACGAAGCTCCAGCATTATATTTTTGTAAGCTATGTCTTTCATAGGTTCAAGCTCATTTACCTTGTCAAATATTGCTGAAAGCTGTTCTTTAGCAGTCATTTTGCTTTTGTTGTCTTTTTTATCTGGATTCACAAGCATCTGATCGTAAAGAGAACCTACACGAACCATGAAAAATTCATCTAAATTGCTTTGGAAAATACTTGCGAAGTTCAGTCTTTCAAGAAGCGGAACTCTGCTGTCCTGAGCCTCCTCAAGAACACGTTCGTTAAACTTAAGCCATGATAATTCTCTGTTGTCATAAATTCGTTCGGGCATGATTTCAACCTCCGGTTTTTATATTCCAATTCTGGCTGTATATATTTATATTATATATCAAATGCTCTTTTTCGTCAAGAAATACTATAAAAAATTTATATGAATTTTATGTAAATTTTATGTAAAATGTACATAAAAGTTTATTGTTTAATATGTAAATGGGGCACATTAAAGGTCATATCCCATATTTACCGTATGGTTTTTTAACAATAAAAAAGGACGGGCTTGATCCCGTCCTTTTGTTATCTTGCGTTATCGTTTCTATCAGTCCCTAAAATTGCGTCTCCGGCATCTTCAACAACTGAACCGGCATCATCAACTATGTCCTCACCTGTTGACACCAGATCATCAACAATATCGCCGGCCTTTGTTACAATATTGCCATTTCCGTCATGATTATTGTTGTTATTTCCGTTGTTGTTATTGTTATTGTTGTTGTTGCCGTTTACGTTGTCTGTATTTGATGAAAATTCATCATTTCTGTCAGTTGCAGAATGAACTTCTGTCGTGTTTTCTTTGGCATTTTCGGTTCTGGAGTCATTTCCTTTATCTCTGTTGCCGCATGCTGTTAATGCACAGCAAAGAACAGTCATGCTTAAAAGTAATGTCAGCGTTTTTTTCATTTTTTTCAATCCTTTCAGTTTTCCTATTGCAGTAAAAATTCTCTGCAATACAACATTATTTTTACCCGTATCAACGGATTTATCCATTGTTTTCTCGTCAAGATGCATTTTCAACAAATTTTCAGATTAAACAATCAACATTTTGCTCTTGAAAGATTTTCAACAATTAAACACTGTTATTATGCCGGTATTCACGGGATTTATACGAATTCTGCGAATGTATTAAAAAATCTTTCAACATTGTTTTCAACAGAGTGTTGAAAAACTTTTTCTGAAAAGTTAAAAAGTGCATTGACTGTATTATGTGTCATAATACACAATAATTAGACTTTCTTTTCTTAAAATATCGTTAGTTTGCCTGTTTACTTTTTTAATGGCAAAGTTTATAATATAAACAGAAAAAAGATATACAAAAGAGGGAATGACAAATGAATAAATTGTGCAGAGCTGTACAGGGCGGATTTGCAGTCATTTTTGCCTTTGCAATCATATCCGTGTACATCAGAGGAGCAAGAAACCATCTGCCTGTGTGGGGAGAACTGCTGATAACGGCTGCGGCAATTGGCGTTATACTGCTGATGAGCTTGTTTTACAGAAAACTTAAACCAAAGATATCCACACTAAGTCCTGTTCATATAGACAGGATATTTTTTGCAGCTGCAGGAGCAATGCTTGTAATACAGCTGATTTTTGCGATAGTACTGCATTCTGCACCCCGTTCTGATTTAGGGTATGTTGACACAGCCGCAAGAAATTACGCTGAAAACTGGGATACCAGTCATTTGTATGACGGTCTGCCCAAACGCCATTATAACTATTTTGTGAGATATACAAACAATCAGGCGATTTTTGTAATTTTGTCCATAGTATATCGTCTGTGTTATCTTGTTACGGGAAAAATGCCTGTTCTGGTACCAGTTCTCATAAATACTATAGGACTGAATATTTCCGTAATTTTAATGTATTTTTCAGCTAAGAAAATTTTTAAGGATAAAACAATTCCGCTTTTAAGCGGAATAATGGCTTCGGGATTTTCCGTTTTTTATACCTATACGCCTTTTTATTATACCGATTCACTAAGTATGCCCTTTGTTATGGGTTCTATACTTTTATTTTTCTGCGGAATTGATTCAAAAAGTAAGCTGCACTCTGCTCTTGAGCTTATGGGTTCGGGCTGTTTGCTAATGATCGGATATAAAATAAAGGGAAGCGTTATAATATTAATTCCAGTTTTTCTGCTGTATCTTATAGTATTTACAAAAAAATTCAATATAAAAAAGCACTTAAAGCAAGGGTCACTGCTTATTACCGGATGTTTAATAATGACAATTCTATCCGGAGCGTTTATAAGTTCATTTAATCTTGACAGCAAAGAAACCCTGAATGAAACAAAATTCCCGCCCACCCACTGGATAATGATGGGACTTAAAGGAAGAGGCGGATTTGATATTGATGATTTCTGGTATACTGTTCAAAGCGGCAATTATGACCAGAAAAAGCAGGCAAATATTAAAGAGATTAAAAACCGGATATCAGATTACGGCATTGTTGGCATGGCAAAGCATCTGGCGAGCAAGATTTCATGGACTTGGGGAGACGGAACATATTTTATTTCCTATTATATAAAAAAAGGTCCTGAGGGATTTCTGAGAAACTTTATTTGCAAATCCAGAACTTTTAAAATTTATTGCAGTATTTATCAGTCGGTAATACTGTTATCCATTTTGTTTTCCTTTATTCAGGGAGCTATGTCAAAGCGTCCTGACCGTGAAATTTTTTTGAGGATACTGATATGCGGAGTATTTTTCTTTTTTGTCATCTGGGAAACACGTTCACGTTATCTTGTAAATTTCTCGCCTGTGTTTATTATGATGAGTGCGGCAGCAATACGTGATATATCCTTTGCGATGCATAAAGAGCATACAGCCGGACTGCATGAAGTCAAACGAAAAGTAAGTGCGGCATAAAAAAATCCCCTGTTAAAAAACAGGGGATTTTTAGTGAAAATTAAATTACTGGTTCTGATTGCTTTCGATATAGCTTACAATATCTCCTACAGTCTTGATTTTTTCAACTGCTTCGTCTGGAATCTCAAGGTCAAATTCTTCCTCGATGGACATAACCAGATCAACAACATCAAGTGAATCAGCGTTAAGATCATCGGTAATACTTGCTTCTAAAGTCACCTTATCTTCATCTGCATCCAGCTGATCAATTATAATGTCTTTTACCTTTTCAAATATCATTATTGAAACCTCCATTGTCTTTTTTTATATAAAGGTGTTATTCACCTATATAACTTTTGTTGAAATTTACTATTCTGTAAACTCGCCAACTTTTCTAAACTTAGTGTATCGTTCTTCGAGCAAAATGTCAATATCTTTTTGGGAATTTTCTTTCAGCGTTTCTACCAAAAATGACTTGATATTCTCAGCGGTTTTATACAAATCATTCAACGCATTGCCGTTAGGCTCTTCAATAATAGCTTCGGCAATACCGAATTCGACCATATCCTCTGCGGTTATTTTAAGTATTTCACAGGCTTCATGTTCTTTTGAAGCATCCTTCCAGAGAATACTTGCACAGCCTCTTGGGGAAATAACTGAATACAGTGCATTTTCAAGCATAGCAAGCCTGTCGCAGATACCCAGAGCCAGTGCTCCGCCGCTTCCGCCTTCTCCCAGAACTACTGATGTTACAGGTGTTCTCAGGAGCATAAATTCCATAAGATTTTTTGCAATTGCTTCTCCCTGACCTCTTTCCTCTGCTTCAACACCGCAGAATGCTCCGGGAGTGTCTATAAAACAAATAACCGGACGGTGAAATTTTTCCGCCTGTTTTGCAAGTCTTAAGGCTTTTCTGTAGCCTTCCGGATGTGGCATTGCAAAATTTGTTTTTTTGTTTTCATTTAAATTTCTGCCCTTTACTTCTGCCAGAACCGTAACTGGCATGCCGTCGATTCTTGCTATACCGCCCATAAGTGCGGCATCATCACCGTAATGCCTGTCGCCGTGAAGTTCATAAAATTCATCAAAAATAAGGGGTATATAATCGTTAACAGTTGGTCTGTCCTTTTCACGGAGAAGACACTGACGTTCCCATGCTGTTTTGCTGTTCATAATCAGGACTCCTCCTTTTCATAGCCATGAAGCTTCATAATGTGTGATAACACACTTCTCATTTTTTTGCGTTCAACAATCATATCAACAAAGCCTTTCTCCAGAAGAAATTCTGCAAGCTGAAAATCATCCGGCAGACGCTGTTTTATTGTGTCTTCGATTACACGGCGTCCGGCAAAGCCTATAAGGACTTTTGGCTCTGCTATAATGATATCACCCAGAGATGCAAAAGAAGCCGTTACGCCGCCTGTAGTAGGGTCTGTGAGGACAGTAATATAAAGCTGCCCTGCCTGACTGTGTCTGGCAGCTGCACCTGATGTTTTAGCCATCTGCATAAGAGAAATTATTCCCTCCTGCATTCTGGCACCGCCTGATGCAGCAAAAAGAATGATCGGCTTTTTCTTTTCTGTTGCAAGCTCAAATGCACGGGTTATTTTTTCACCTACTACGCTTCCCATTGATGCCATCATATATCTTGAATCCATAACTCCGATTACAACAGGAATACCTCTTATTGTAGCTTCTCCGGTAATAATAGCGTCTTTAAGACCTGTCTTTTCTCTCAGGGACTGTTGTTTTTCATCATATCCCGGAAAATCTATAGGATTTTTGCTTTGCATATTGCCGTCAATTTCATGAAAACTGTCTTTATCCACAGTAATGGCAATACGTTCAGAAGCAGAAAGTCTTCCATGGTATCCGCAGTTAGGGCATACCATATTGACTGCCTTTATTTCGTCCTCAAATACAACATTCCGGCATCTGGGGCATTTAAACAGCAGATCGTCAGGAATTTTACTTGAATCTTCGGCAGACTTTTTTTCATTTTTTTCAGTATTGCCGTTAAATCTGGTTGTAACAACCTTAAAAAGATTTTCTAAAGCCATATTTTAAAATCCGCCTGCCTTTCATTCATCAAATTTAAATGTTTCCAAAAATCTGTTGTTATATTCACCGCTTTGGAAAGCATCGCTTTTAACCAGTGCCAGCTGAAAATCGATATTGGTATCAATTCCTTCTACGATAAATTCTGACAACGCCCATTTCATTTTCATAATAGCTTCCTGTCTTGTAGGAGCATAAACTATAAGCTTTGCGATCATTGAGTCATAATAAGGGGAAATGGTGTATCCCTGATAAGCGGCACTGTCTATACGTATGCCGGGACCGCCTGGAGTATGCAGAGCAAGGATCTTGCCCGGAGACGGTCTGAAATTCAGCTTTGGATTTTCAGCATTGATTCTGCATTCTATAGCATGACCTTTAACCTGTATATCCTCCTGAATAAAATCAAGGGGCAGACCGGCGGCAATTTTTATTTGTGCCTTAACGAGATCAACGCCTGTTACGAATTCAGTTACCGGATGTTCAACCTGAATTCTGGTATTCATCTCCATGAAATAGAAATCCCTGCCGTTTTCAACAAGAAATTCAATAGTACCGGCATTGTAGTAGCCGCAGGCTTCAGCGGCTTTTATAGCGGCTTCACCCATTTTCTGACGCAGTTCATCAGTCATAACAGGGCTTGGACTTTCCTCCAGAACCTTTTGGTTGCGTCTTTGCATACTGCAGTCACGTTCGCCCAGATGAACAGTATGTCCCTGTTTATCAGCAAGTATCTGAATTTCCACATGCCGTGGATTTTTTACAAATTTTTCCATATATACTGCATCGTCGCCGAAGAAATTTTTAGCTTCCTGACGTGCAATTTCAATCTGGTCGGGCAGCTGTTCCATGGATTCAACCATTCTTATACCGCGTCCTCCGCCGCCGGCAGAAGCCTTTACAAGGAGAGGAAATCCGATTTTTTCAGCTGCTTTTACTGCCTCTTCAACTGAGTGTACAGCACCCTCAGAGCCGGGTATTACAGGAACGCCCGCATTTTTCATAGTCTCCTTTGCGGTAGCCTTATCTCCCAGCATTTCAATTGATTCAGGAGAAGGACCAATAAATTCTATGCCGCATTTTCTGCACATTTTAGCAAAAGCCGCATTTTCAGAAAGGAAGCCAAATCCCGGATGAACAGCGTCACAGCCAGTAATTTCACAGGCTGCGATAATAGCTTTCATATTAAGATAACTATCCCTGGTATCTGCCGGACCGATACATACTGCTTCATCGGCAATCTGTGCATGAAGAGCATTTTTATCTGCTGTTGAATAAACCGCCACACAGCGTATGCCGAGTTCACGGCAGGCTCTTATAATTCTTACGGCAATCTCGCCTCGGTTGGCGATTAATACCTTTTTAAACATATTTTTCTGCTCTCTTTCAAAAATACAAATTTATGTATAACAAGCCGCTGCTGCCGCCGTTTTACGGCGGCTCAGGCGAAGGACGGCTGAACTTTGATTGAAAGGAAAGTTGCATGTTTTCCGTCCTTTGCCATCGGCGATCCCTATACGGGAGCGCCGACAGCGGCTTATTTTATCGCAAAAGTAATCTCTGCGGAAACAGCTTTTACGCCGTCTACTGTAGCAATACCTTTTCCAACGCCGATAGGACCTTTTACCTTGATGATTTCAACTTCAAGCTTTAATACATCTCCTGGTACTACCTGGCGCTTGAATTTAGCCTTGTCAATACCTGCAAAAAGTCCCAGTTTTCCCTTGTTTTCAGGAAGGGAAAGCATTGCTACACATCCTGCCTGAGCCAGCATTTCAATCATTAAAACTCCCGGAGTTACCGGATATTCCGGAAAATGTCCCTTAAACCAGAAATCATCTTCCTTTATATATTTAGTGGCAACTACTCTTTTTCCCGGTTCAATTTCATTTATTTCATCTATAAGCAGAAACGGATCACGATGAGGAATAATTCCCATTATCTGCTCTTTATTGTAAATTACATCAGCCATTTTTAATTCTCCTTATTCAATTATCATAACAGGCTGATCAAATTCAACAGCTGTTCCGTTTTCAACTAATATTTCCTTTACTACTCCGTCAAAATCACTCTGAACCTCATTCATAAGCTTCATGGATTCAATGATCATTAAAACATCGCCCTTTTTAACATTTTTGCCTACTTCTACAAAAGGCGCTTTGTCAGGACCCGGAGCAGAATAATAAGTTCCTACTATGGGAGCTTTTACAACATTTCCGCTGGGCTGTGAAGTTTCTGCAGTATCTGCCGGAGCTGCAGACTGAACAGCCGGAGCCTGCGATACAGCTGACGGAACTGCTCCTATAACAGGCGGCATCGGCGGCATAACTTTGTTTTCCTTTTCAATTATAATTTCACAGTCACCGTTTTTGATTTTTATTTTGGAAAGCTTTCCGTTTTCAACCTTGTCGGCAAGCTTGTTTATATCTTCAAAAGAAAGATTGCATGCAATCATGTTTTCACTCATATATAACGTTCTCCTTAGTCTGTTACCTTTGTCATGCAAATTGTGGCATTGTGTCCGCCGAAGCCCAGTGAATTGGACAAACCAGCATTTACCGGCATTTCAACGTTGCCGTCAACACAATAATCCAGATCGCATTCCTCGTCAGGGGTTTTATAACCGATAGTTTTGTGAATCAGGTTATTCTTTATGCTGAGAGCCAGAACAACTCCCTCAACACCGCCTGCTGCACCCAGAAGATGACCTATCATGGATTTTGTGGAATTAATCTTGACTGTCTTTGCAGCGTCTCCCAAAGCCTTTTTAATTGCGATTGTTTCATATTTGTCATTTAAGCCAGTTGATGTACCGTGCGCATTAATATATGTTACTTCTTCCGGTTTAAGACCAGCTTCAGTATACGCTTTTTTCATTGCAGCTGCTGCGCCTTCGCCCTCAGGGTCAGGAGAAGTCATGTGATATCCGTCACAGGTTGCACCGTATCCTGAAATTTCAGCGTAAATTTCAGCACCTCTTGCCTTTGCATGTTCATATTCTTCAAGCACCAGCATTCCGCAGCCTTCACCCAGTACGAAACCATTTCTTTCCTTGTCGAAAGGAATTGAAGCTCTTGCAGGATCTTCCGTTCTTGACAGCGCCTTCATATTGTTAAATCCTGCCAGTGTGAACTGAAGTACAGTGGATTCAGTACCGCCGCACAAAGCAACGTCCAGATATCCGTCCTTTATTTTTCTGAAAGATTCTCCAATAGCGTGAGTACCTGACGCACAGGCTGTAACAGTTGAGAAATTGTCTCCCTTAAAGCCTGTTCTCATTGAAACCTGACCTGCCGCCATGTTGCCTATCATCATAGGTACATAGAAAGGCGAAATTCTGTTAGGACCTTTATTTAAAAATTTCTCATATTCGCTGAGAGTCAGACCAATACCGCCGATTCCGCAGCCGATTATAACTCCGGCTCTGTAAGGGTCGATATCCTTAAAGTCCGTACCGCTGTCCTTGATAGCTTCATCAGAAGCCACTACAGCGAACTGAGTAAAACGCTCCATACGCTTTGCTTCTTTTTTTTCTATAAAATCTGTAGGTTCAAAATTTTTGACCTGTCCTGCAACGCTTACGCCGATTGCATCAGTTTCAAACTGTTCAACCTTTGAAATTCCCAGACGGTTTTCCTTTATTCCGTCCCAGAATTCCTTTACATTGTTACCCAGAGGGTTTACTGTTCCAAGTCCTGTAACTACAACTCTTCTGCTCATTTATCAGTTTCCTTTCTTTTTTCACATCATAAGTCCGCCGGAAATTTCAATTACCTGACCTGTTACATAGCTTGCATCCTTTGAAACAAGGAATGAAACCACGCCGGCAATTTCTTCAGGCAGTCCGTAGCGCTTCATAGCTATAAGACCGAGCATAGCGTTTCTCTGCTCTTCTGTAAGTGCGTCAGTCATAGGAGTTTTTATAAATCCCGGAGCAACAGCATTTACATTTATTCCTCTTGAACCCAGCTCTTTTGCCACAGTCTTTGTCATTCCGATTATTGCAGCCTTTGAAGCACTGTAATTTATCTGTCCCGGATTTCCGTAGAGTCCGGCAACAGATGCCAGATTTACGATTTTTCCGCTTCTTTGCTTCATCATAATCTTACCGGCAAGCTTCATCATATTAAAAACGCTTTTCTGATTTACGTTTATAACTGTGTCATACTGTTCTTCTGACATTCTTGCCATAAGACCGTCTTTGGTAATACCTGCATTGTTTACCAGTGCATCCAGACCGCCGAAGCGTTCCTTGACAGCGTTTACCATTTTATCACACTGACTGTAATCTGAAACGTCAGCACAGAAATATTCGCATTCAACGCCCTGTTCCTTAATTTTCTCCACAATATCATTGCCCTCAAACATACTGTCATTCAGGTCATTGAGAGCAATGTTAAATCCGTCCTGTGCAAGTCTCAGCGCAATTGCAGCGCCTATTCCTCTTGACGAACCTGTAATCAAAGCTGTAGCCATTTATTTACCTCCTGTTTTTTTCTATTCATAATCTATTTATGAAGTTATAAGCATTTGTCTTAAATTATCTGTTCAGCAGTTTCTCAGCCTGTCCGAACATTTCCTCAATAATTTCCTTACATGGTTTTACATCCTTTACCATTCCGGCAATCAGTCCGCATAAGAATGAACCCTCTTCAAGATTACCGTCCTGAACGGCTTTTCTCAAAGAACCAAGGGTAATTTCCTCAAATTCGTCCGGTGTAATAGTACCGTTCATTTCGCCGCCTGCAAGCTTCTTTGCAAATTTTGTTTTTACGTTTCTGCAAGGGTGACCTGTAGTTCTTCCTGTTACCACATTGTCAGTATCTTTAGCGTCAACCACCAGCTGCTTGTAAGTAGGGTGAATCTGACATTCTTCGGAAGCTAAAAAGCGTGTTCCCACCTGAACACCCTCAGCGCCCAGCATAAATGATGCCGCAATCCCTCTGCCGTCTGCAATACCGCCGGCAGCTATAACTGGAATTTCCACAGCATCAACAACCTGAGGAACAAGACACATAGTAGTGTTTTCGCCGATATGTCCGCCCGATTCAGTACCTTCCGCAACAACAGCATCAGCTCCGGCTCTTTCCATTCTCTTAGCCAGTGCCACAGACGGTATAACGGGAATAACCTTGATTCCGGCTTCTTTCCATGCAGTCATGAATTTTCCCGGATTTCCTGCACCTGTTGTAACAACAGGAACTTTTTCATCAATAACAAGCTGTGCAAGTTCTTCGGCATTAGGACTCATAAGCATAATGTTTACGCCGAACGGCTTATCTGTCAGTTCTTTTGTTTTTCTTATCTGGTCACGAAGATAGTCGATAGGGGCAGAACCGCCGGCAATCAGACCCAGTCCGCCCGCATTTGATACAGCGGAAGCAAGAGTGCTTTCAGCAATCCATGCCATTCCGCCCTGTATAATGGGATACTTCACCCCTAATAATTCTGTTATTCTTGTTGTCATCGCTATTTTCCTTTCTCCTACTTTTTTGAAAAAAAGTAGGCAAAAAACTTTCAAACGTGGCTTACTTTTATTGATTCACTTAAATAAGGCTCGACAGGTTACCAAATGGAATCTTGAGGAAAAAATTTTGAAAAAAAGCAGGCAAAAAACTTTCAAACGTGGCTTACTTTTATTGATTCACTTAAATAAGGCTCGACAGGTTACCAAATGGAATCTTGAGGAAAAAATTTTGAAAAAAAGCAGGCAAAAAACTTTCAGACGTATTTTTTCTTACTGATATATTTTAAATAAGGCTCGACCGCTTGCTTTTTAATTGTTTGTTTATAACATAATGTTGAATTTACTGGCGACCAATGGTCGCCCCTACGAAAGCTTACGAAGATGCACTAATCTTGATGGGAGTAAATTCTTAGAAATTAACGCCTGATCTTTTATGGGGAGACCAATTAGTTCAGCCGCAAGTTCACGGATAAAGTTTTTTCTTTACCAAGCTTTCTTTTCACATGAAAAGAAAGCGTTTATGCCTTTCTTTGCAACTTTCTTGCGGCAAGGCAAGAAAGTTGATAAATATTCTTTGTTATCTTTCTTTTAAGAAAATTTAAAACTCAAAAATGATAGCGCCGAAGGTCAGACCTGCACCAAAGCCTACCAGACCCACTTTATCGCCCCTCTTGATTCTTCCGCTGCGTACAGCCTCATCAAGAGCAATAGGAATAGATGCACTTGAAGTATTTGCATGCTTATCAAGGTTTATAACAAATTTATCCATGGAGATTCCGAGATTTTTTGCAGCAGTTTCAATAATTCTTACATTTGCCTGATGCGGAATAATTACATCCAGATCATTCAGATCAAAATTTATTTTTTCAGCAGCCTTTGTCAGTGCGTTTGGAAGAGCCTTAGTAGCAAACTTATAAACCTCTCTGCCGTCCTGATAAAGATAATGAGAATTTGATTCCGGAAATCCGTCGTCAACATGCCCTTCACCTGTCATAAATGCATTTGCCGGCGGTATGGAACGTGCAAACAGATACTTGGCACCTGTTCCGTCTGCTCCCAGAAAGCTTGAATACAGTGAATTGTCAGCCCGTTCAATTACTGCAGCAGCTGCTCCGTCACCGAAAAGTACACAGGTACTTCTGTCAGTATAGTCAGTTATTTTTGTCAGATTTTCGTTTGCAACTACTAAAGCATATTTCATATTTTCATCTGACTGCAAATATCTTTTCGCCATATCTATTGCATACACACATCCTGCACATGCACAGTTAACATCTATTGTCATGGCATTGAACGCCTTGATTTCTCTCTGTACCATGCAAGACATTGACGGCGTATAGTAATCAGGGGACACGCTTGTATCAATAATCACGCCGATATCATCAGGAGAAATTCCTGCTGCTTCTATAGCCTGCTTAGCAGCCATAGAACCCATATACCATGTGGGTTCTCCGTTTGATACAAAGCGTTCCACCATACCAGTCCTTGTTCTTATCCATTCATCACTGGTATCTACAAAGGAAGTGAAATCCTCATTAACTACTTTTTTCTGAGGCTGATAGCCGCCTGTACCTAAAATTTTAATTCCCAGCAAAAAAATTCCTCCTTGACATTGTTTTCTATTCAGATTTATGGTATATTATTATAAGAAGATGAAAGCTACACCATAAACATATCATTTTTTATTGTAATCTATTTTTAACTTTTTTGCAATGTAATAATTGCTTTTTATTTGCCAAAAAAATAAAATCCCACATATTGCACAAATTTAGTGCTGAAAATTTGTGAGAATTTATAAATTAAAGAAAGAGGTATTTTGTTATGACAGTATTTTTATTTTCGGGACAGGGTTCCCAGTATCCGGGTATGGGCAAGGAGCTTCTGGAGGCTAATCCGGAATTTTCATTTATATATGATAAAGCATCAGAAATTTTAGGATTTGATCTGAAAAAAGTCACATTTGAGGGTACTGAAGAAGAGCTTGCCCGGACTTGCTATTCACAGCCTGCAATTATGGCAATGTCACTTCTGTGTTTTGAAGCGGCAAAGAAATATGGTATTTCATTTGACGCAGTTGCCGGTCATTCACTGGGTGAATATGCGGCTATGACAGCGTCAGGAATACTTACTCTTGAAGACGGTTTTAAAGTTATAAAGGCAAGAGCTGCCGCAATGGACAAGGCAGGACGTGAAACTCAGGGTGCTATGTATGCCATAATGAAAATGACACCGGAGGAAATTGAAAAAATCTGTGAGGAAACTCCGGGATATGTTGTTCCTGTAAATTATAATTCTCCAGTACAGACAGTAATTGCCGGTGAAAAGGATGCAGCAGCAAAAGCGGTGGAAACTTTTGCTCAGAAAGGTGCAAGAGCCGTACCGCTTAAAGTTTCAGCTGCCTTTCATTCAAAGCTTATGGAGGGTGCGGCAAAGGAATTTTATGAGGCAGTAAAGGATATCAGCTTTAACAAGCCGTCAGTACCGTTTTATTCAAATGTAACGGGCGAAGAGCTTAAGGATTTTTCTGATATGCCGTCACTTCTTGCAAAACACATGGTTTCTCCGGTACGCTTTACATCAGAGCTTAACGCTATGAGCAATGCCGGATTTGATAAATTCATCGAGCTTGGCCCAAACAAGGTTCTTACCGGACTTGTAAAGAAAACTCTTAAAGGTGCGGCAGCTGCCAATATTGAAAATCTGAAAACTCTTGAAGCGGCTTTGACACTGTGAAGATTTTGAAAAAATCTTCATAAATCTTTTTTATTAATTATTCTTTACTTTCTTGTGGCAACAAGAAAGTAACAAAAACCATGTTCATTTCTTGTCATGTGACAAGAAACGAACCAAAGAAACACACTTCTTTCTTTGTTCACACAAAGAAAGAAGCAAAGAAATGTAATGACATAAACTTCCTTTTGAACTGGAACGCATAGAAAGCGTCCCACAACTGTGTTGAGAAAAATCTTTACTTGCGAAGCCCTAAAAGCTGCACTCATCTTGATGGGAGCTTTCTTAAAGTAAATGTTTCCATTCAAATTAATTGTCGAGCCTTATCTAAAGGAATAAATAAAATAAAGCTACGTCTAAAAGTTTTTGTCTTACTTTTTTCAAAAAGTAAGTTGTCGAGCCTTATCTAAGTGAATCAATAAAAGTAAGCCACGTCTAAAAGTTTTTGCCCAGCTTTTTTTCAAATTTTCCCTCAAGTTTCCATTTGGTAACTTGTCGAGCCTCATGTAAAATAAACAAACAAAATAAAATACGTCTGAAAGTTTTTTGCCTACTTTTTTTCAAAAAAGTAGGAGAAAGGACACTAACTATGAATAAGTATGCTTTAATCGGACATCCTCTGGGACATTCCATGTCCCCGTTTATACACAAAAGACTTTTCGAGGAAGCTGGACGCAGTGCGGAATATACACTGGAGGATATTTCCCCGGAAAATTTAAAAACACAGCTCCCGGAACTTTTAAAATCAGTTTCCGGATTGAATGTTACAATCCCTCATAAAGTACCGGTAATCGAATTTCTTGATAAGCTTGATGAAAGTGCCCTGAGATATAATTCGGTAAACTGCATCTGCAATAAAGACGGCGTACTTACCGGATATAATACCGACTGTGACGGTTTTCTCCGTTCTGTACCACAAAAGGCTCTGGGCGGAAAAGTATTGATTTTAGGCTGCGGAGGAGTCGGCAGAATGATGGCAATCGAAGCTGCAAGGCATGGTGCTGAAATTACAATGGCAATAATTCCGGAAGCACAGGAAATGGCAGATACCCTTTGCAGTGAAATCGGGGAGAAGTATCCTGAAATTTCTGTGGAAATCGTAAACATAAATAATATAAACGGAAAGTTTGATTTACTTATAAACGCTACCCCTGTGGGAATGTACCCGAAAACTGATGCATGTCCTGTTTCAGAAGAAGTAATCGCAAACTGCGGACATGTGTTTGACGCTATTTACAATCCTACGAAAACAAAGCTTATTTCAATCGCTGAAAGTCACGGTATCGAAGCTGTGGGCGGTATGTCTATGCTGGTTTTGCAGGCAGTTGTGGCTCATGAAATATGGGACGGTGACAGCTATACAAAAGAGCAGATTGATAAAATTATAAAAGATTCTGTTGAAATTGTTGACAGGGATTTTAAATAAAAGGGGACCAAAGTCATGGCAATATTTTTATGCGGCTTTATGGGCTGCGGTAAGACTACTATAGGCAAAACACTTGCAAAGCTTATAGGCTTCGGCTACTGCGATATGGATGAGCTAATTGTCAAAAAAGCCGGAATGTCCATACCTGAAATATTTGAAACAAAGGGCGAGGCACATTTTCGCAGTATGGAAACTGAACTTATAAAGGAACTGGGAAGCTTTAAGGGAGTAGTTTCCTGCGGAGGGGGAGCAATGCTCAACGATATAAACGGTAAATATGCAGCAGAAAGCGGCTGTGTTCTTTTTCTGGATACTCCTTTTGAAACCTGCTATGGGCGCATTGCCGGAGATAAAAACCGTCCGGTTGCAGCAAGCCGTACAAAGGAACAGCTAAAGGAGCTTTATGATGAACGCTATCCGAAATATCTGAAAAATTCAGGCTATCGTATAGACTGTGACGGCACTCCCTATGAAATTTCCAATAAAATCACGAAACTTCTAAAGGAAAAGAGAGAAATCTGATGAAAATATATAATGTGCAGATTAAAACAATGGACAGGGGACTGTTTATCCCTGACGGCTGGGTTGAAATAAAAAACGGTAAAATTTCAGCCGTTGAAGAAGGTACTCCTGAAAATCTTTCAGCAGAGGATATAGACGGTGACGGCGGTCTGCTTATGCCGGGATTTATCGATGCTCACACTCATCTGGGCATAATCGAAAACGGCATTGATTTTGAGGGAGATGACTGCAATGAGGATACTGATCCGTTTACTCCTCAGATGCGGACTATTGACGGTATAAATCCCTTTGACAGGTGCTTTGAAGAGGCAAGAAAAAGAGGTATTACATCGGCGGTTGTCGCTCCGGGCAGTGCAAACCCATGCGGAGGAGAAATAATCGCTCTGAAAACTGCCGGAAGACGTGCTGACGATATGCTTATACGTCCGGTTGGAATCAAATTTGCGTTGGGGGAAAATCCCAAAAGGACTTATAATGACCGTGACGAAACTCCGGTTACCAGAATGGCAACTGCCGCTGTTATCCGTGAGGGACTGTCAAAAGCTGTCAGATACCTTGACGCAGTAAATGCCTATGAAAATGACAGTGAAAATCAGGAGCTTCCTGAATTTGATATTAAATGTCAGTCCCTTATACCTTTGCTTAAGGGTGAAATCTCTGCCCATTTTCACTGCCACAGGGCTGACGATATGTTCACAGCCATAAGAATTGCTAAGGAATTCGGACTGAAACCTGTGCTTGTTCATGCAACAGAAGGATATCTGATTGCGGATATTTTAGGACAGGAAAAGAATATTTCAGCCGTTTCAGGTCCTGTAATATGCGACAGATGCAAGCCGGAAATGAAAGGTCTGGACATAAAAAACACTGCGGAACTTGTAAAAAACGGTGTGAAAACTTCAATCTGCACAGATCATCCGGTGATCCCTGTGCAGTATCTTCCGGCATCTGCGGCAATGGCTGTAAAGGGCGGACTGGACTATGAAAAGGCTCTTGAAGCCATTACAATAAAAGGGGCTGAAATTGCAGGGATAGATGATGTTACCGGTTCTGTAACTGTGGGAAAAGACGCCGATTTGCAGCTTTATCATGGTGATCCGCTTGATATTGCAAAGGATCCGGATTGGGTCATGATTAACGGTCAGATTGTTTGAATGAGGTTGGTTTGTATGAGAGAAATTAATGTAAGTGAAATTGAAAATATAATACGTGATTTATGTATTAAGGCTAATATATATCTTCCGGAAAGTCTGGAGAAAAAAATTGAATGCTGTGCTTGTATGGAAGAATCTCCGGCAGGAAAAGCAGTTTTTGAGGATTTAAAATCAAATATTCAGGCGGCTAAGGACGAAAATATCCCTATCTGTCAGGATACGGGAATGGCTGTGATTTTCATGGAAGTGGGTCAGGACGTGCATTTCGTTGGCGGAAGTCTTGAAGAAGCCATAAACCATGGGGTTTCCAGAGGATATACCGAAGGCTTTCTGCGCTGTTCAATTGTCGGCGATCCCCTTGAGAGAGTCAATACAGGAGATAATACTCCGCCTGTTGTGCATCTGAGAATCGTGCCGGGAGACAAAGTGAAAATTGACGTATGTCCTAAAGGCTTCGGCAGTGAAAACATGTCGGCACTTAAGATGTTTACGCCATCTGCGTCACATGAAGATATTGTGGATTTTGTAACTGAAACTGTTTCAAAGGCAGGCAGCAATCCATGTCCGCCAATGGTTGTGGGAGTAGGAATCGGCGGCAATTTTGAACACTGTGCATTTCTGGCAAAGAAAGCACTTTGCCGTGATGTATCTCTGAGAAATCCTAAAGAGCTTTACAGAGGACTTGAAGAAAAAATGCTTGAAAAAATAAACAGATTAGGTATAGGACCTCAGGGGTTCGGCGGAAGAATTACAGCTCTCAGCGTTAATATTGAGGAAGCACCGACGCATATTGCCGGACTGCCTGTGGCAGTGAATATCGGCTGTCATGTTACAAGGCATGCGTCAAAGAAAATATAAGTCATGGTTTCGTGTCAGCGGAACTTATATAAAAAACCCCCGGCTTTACGCCGGGGGCAGTTTTTATAATTATTTTTTCTTTTTTCGTCCGAATTTCACTTTGGAAAGAACTGCCGCACCAGCAGTAACCGCCAGCCCGGCAATTGCAATTGCCGCAACGCCTCCGTCACCGGTAGTAGCCGCATCAACAGTAGTTTCTGCACCGCTGAAACCTCCCTGTGCTCCGTCATCTGTAGTAATTAACGGATCCTGAATCAAAGCCTCAGTAGTTGCTGCCTCTGTTGGCGGTGTTGTACTTTCCGTAGTCAGAGGACTTTCTGTAACATTTGAAGTTCCCACAGTGTCCAGTCCGGAAACAGTAAATACAACTCTGACCTGCTGAGTTACAGCAGTATTTGTCTGAATATCCTGACAAAGCTTAGGAGTTGCCTGATTGCTGGAAAGGTAAACTCTTGCTTTTCCTAAGTTATCCTGATAATAATTATAGTCGGTCGCATCAGCACTTGTGGTATAGCTCATAATCTTTATTCCGTCGATCCACACCTCATCAATAGAAATGCTGAGGTTCGGGTATTTAGTTGATGTAAAATCCTTGATATCAGCATTGTTTGTATCTGCTCCGGAGATTTCAAGCATAAGCATATCAATTGAAGAAGCTCCGCTGCCTGTAATATTCCATGTTGCCTCATACTGCGCATTGCCGTCTATTTCAGCTATAGTAGAACCGTTTGCATTGGCAGCACTTGTATCCCACTGGGTATATACCCCCATCTGACCTGCTACAATAGCCTTTCCCACAACAGCTGCCGCACCGACATTAACAGTCATAGCTGCCATTGAAAGTGCTGCTACAGCGCATGCAGAAACTGCTGCAATAATCTTTTTTAATCTCATTGTAAAACACCTCATATTTATTATTTTCTCTTTATTTTTGTAAGAATTGCTGCTCCGGCAGTAATTATCAGTCCGGCAAAAGCAATAGCCACGCTTTTTTCGCCAGTGACAGGGGCACTCCCTGATGTTCTTCCGATTGTGCGGGATTTAATGCCTGAAATCTCTTTTGTGACAGTTGGAAGAGAAACCGTTGTCAGAGCCGCAGCAGAAGTCGTGCTTGTTACAGAAGTTTCACTTACAGCTGTGGTTTCAGTAATATCCGTACTGACCGGCTGAACTCCGCCTGTTGCAGGCTCAGTTTCAGCTTCTTCCGAAGTAGTTTCTGAAACCTCGGTCTGAGGCTGTGTTTCAGGTTCTGTAGAAGCTTCGGTATTATCCTCCGGTGCTCTTTTATCCACAAAATCGGAACCTTTTTTGCCAGTGCCGCTTACCTTGAATATAACCTCAACAGATTCAGCAAATGTGGTTTTTGTCGGGAGTACGGAAAGGTTTCCCTCCCAGCTATCGACAATGTAAACTCTCGTACCGCTGAAACCGGCGTTTACATAATCCGTATTGACTACAGGCGTTTCGGAAAAGGGATAATCCTTTCCGTCGATCCTGATTTTTTCAACAGTCACTGATAAGTTTTCGTATACTGAAGTACTGACGCCCTCTATATCCAGTGCCAAAAACTCCACCGAATCGGAATATTTCAGAGGGAGAAATGCTGAATACACGGCATCTCCAGTAATTTCAGGACTTTCCGCACCGTCAGTGCCGTCATCCCATATTTCATTTTCACCGATTTGTCCAATCAATACCGCCTTAGGAATATCCTCAGCACAAATGTCCGAAATTGCCGTATCCGTCAGGATCAGAGCCATCGCACATGCGCACAGGCATGCAAAAAGCTTTCCTGATTTCATTTTTTCACCTCTGTATTTTAAGAAAGCACTGATACCGCACAAAGAGCATATTAACGCTTTGTTGTTTTAGATATAATCTTAATTTTATACATTTTAATTATATCATTAATATCCGCAATATGTCTATATCAAAACTGAATAAATATGCCAAATTTAATTTATATAAAACGTTCATTTTGCACAATTTAAATAAATTTTTAAGTTATAAAAATTATTTTTCTTCACAGTTGTTTTTCATAACTGAAAGCACTGATTCCATCAGGCGTTCCGGATCTTCCCTGTCGTTAAGCTTTATGCTTATATACGGCTTTGAAAGACTGTTAAACATTACTCTTCCCTTATACGCCGCAGATACGGCATTTATCTGTTCAGGCGCCGGATGTTCGATATAGAAAAACAGTCTGTCTCTGTTCTGTTTGATTTCAGTAATTCCAAGATTTGCCGCAGTATTTCTAAGCAGTGAAGCGTCAATAAGTCCCAGAACGGATTTTGGCGGATCTCCGTAACGGTCAATAAGCTCGTCGATCATTTCAACCTTGTCTTCCGGTGTTTCAACGGCTGCAATTTTTTTGTATATGTCAAGACGCTGGGCTAAACTTTCAATATATTTTTCCGGAATGTGGGCATCTATCTGAATATCCACAGAACAGTCCGCAGCCTTTTTGACCGGCTCTCCCTTTTCCTCGGCAATAGCTTCTGTAAGAAGGCGGATATACATGTCATATCCTACCGACTCCATATGTCCGTGCTGTTTTCCGCCCAGAATACTTCCTGCACCTCTTATTTCAAGGTCACGCATAGCAATTCTGAAACCGCTGCCGAACTGAGTAAATTCTCTCATGGCATTAAGTCTTTTTGCGGCAACTTCGCTCAGTACCTTTTCACGCCTGAATGTAAAATAAGCAAATGCTCTTCTGTTGGAACGTCCCACACGGCCTCTGAGCTGATAAAGCTGGGAAAGTCCGAAATAGTCTGCATCTTCAATAATAAGGGTATTTACATTCGGAACGTCAACACCCGTTTCGATAATAGTAGTACAGACAAGTATATCTATTTCATGTTCAACAAGCTGTCTCCAGATTTCCGACATATCCTCTTCTGACATCTGACCGTGGGCATAGGCAATTCTGGCATCCGGAATAAAGTCCTGTAATTTGGAAGCACATGCTGCAATAGTTTCCACACGGTTGTGTATATAATAAACCTGACCGCCTCTTTTTAGCTCTTTGTTTATTGCCTGTATCAGCATGCCCGGATTATATTCCACAACATAAGTCTGTACCGGATGTCTGTCCTGAGGAGGTTCGTCAATGACCGACATATCTCTGATACCGCTCATTGCCATGTTAAGGGTACGCGGAATAGGCGTAGCCGAAAGAGTAAGCATATCAACACCAGTAAAATGCTCCTTGAATTTTTCCTTGTGTGCCACTCCGAAACGCTGTTCCTCGTCTATGATGGCAAGACCTAAATCTTTGAATTCAACGTCTTTCTGCACCAGTCTGTGAGTACCGATAATAATATCGATAAGACCTTTTTTCAGTCTCTTTAAAATATCCTGCTGCTGTTTGGGAGTCCGGAAACGGGAAAGCAGTTCAATGTTTACAGGAAACTGTTCAAAGCGTCTTAAGGCAGTCTGGTAATGCTGCATTGCAAGAACTGTGGTCGGCACTAAAATAGCGCACTGTTTTCCACTTGCAACACACTTCATTGCTGCCCGGAACGCCACTTCTGTTTTGCCGAATCCCACGTCTCCGCAGAGAAGTCTGTCCATAGGTCTTGGCTTTTCCATATCCTCTTTGATTTCGCTTATGGACTGTAACTGATCATCTGTTTCAGCATAAGGAAAACGTGACTCAAAATCTCTTTGCATTTCATCGTCCGGTTCAAAAGCTATACCCTGACTGTTTTCACGTTTTGCATAAAGTGCAGTAAGCTCGTGTGCCATATCTTTTACGGCACGTTTTACATTGTTTCTGGTTTTCTGCCATTCCGCTGATGAAAGCTTGTTAAGCTTTACTCCGGTATCGTCTCTCGGTCCGATATATCTTGAGACCATATCAAGCTGAGTTACCGGTACATATAAAACGTCCTTTCCGGCGTACTGGATAGTAATGTAATCCTTTGTAACGCCCTCAAGCTCCAGCTTTCTGATGCCAACAAATCTTCCGATACCGTGAAGGGAATGAACCACCAGATCTCCGGCTGAAATGTCTGAAAGACTTCTTATTTCCTCGCCCTTTTTATGTTTTCTCTTTTTCTTTTTTGAGCTTGTAGCTTTTGCCTGAGTAATTACCGCCGTTTTGTTTTCCGGGTATTCAGTTCCGCCGGACAGACTTCCGGTCATAAGCAGAACTCTGCCGGGCAGACACTCAGAATCTTCCTTTGCTATATCGCATTTTATTCCGGCATCTGTCAGATCCTGACGGATAATGGGAAGAGTTTTTTCACTTCCGGCGATAAGCATTGTCCGGTATCCCCTGTCGCAGTAGCTTTTCAGGTCTTCATTGAGCTGACGCATTTCCCCTCCCCAGGGAGCATTATGAAGTGCATCAAAGCTGATTATTTTTTTATAGCCTACTCTGTCAAGTCCCTGAACAAAATTGCTTAAGAATATCTGTCCGTTACTGCCGGATTCTGAAAAAATATGTTCCGGTTCAAAATAATGTCCCTCAAGACCTCTGCAAAGCTCACCTTCTTCAAGGAGTATTTTACAGTCTTCGTTATACTGGGCAATAACTCCCTTTGCACTTTCCAGTGCAGAAACATATTCGGAAAATACAGTAATACCGCTGAAATATTCAAAAACCGACGGGATTTTTCCGTCGTAAATCAGCGGGATATATTTATCCATATACTGAAGCTCGCTGTTTTCTCTGAGAGCATCAGCGTCCTCTGCAAGATGCTCTTTTATTACATCTGCTTTCTTGCTTCTGATGCCTTTGGCAAAAGCGTCAATTTTATCGGCAAGTGCAATTCTGTCAGTTACTGTTTCAATTGCCGGAGCAATTTCCACAGATTCCGCTGATTCTGTTCTTCTCTGGGTTTCAGGGTCAAAATATGAAATACTGTCAATCTCGTCCCCCCAGAGTTCCATTCTCACCGGCTGTTCTGACTGAACAGGGAAAATATCCGCAATTGCACCCCTTACAGAAAACTGTGAAGGTCCCTCAACCTTATCACATCTTACATAACCCATATTTACAAGCTTTTGCTTAAGTACGTCAAGGTTTATTTCACCGCCGGATTTTATTTCAACAGTGTTGTCGATCAGCACATCTTCTGGAATAACCGGTTCCATGACCGCTTCAATACTCGCTGCCAGAATTTTGCATTTCCCGTTTATCAGCATTGAAAGTGCCGCCAGCCGCTGATGCTCATATTCTCTTGAAAAGCCCTCTATACGGGTAAGAGCAAGCTCTCTGGATGGAAAAAGCATGGCAAAATCATGCTGTCCCGACATTATCTCCAGATCATCGCAAAGTTTCTTTGCCGCAGCTTCGCTCTCTGTTATTACAAGTACAGGCTGACCTGAATAAAGTGAATAAATAAACTGTGCCTTATGAACATGCGAAAGTCCCGTAGCGCACAGGGGAGTTATCCCCTTATCCAGACATGCCGATATCTCTTTCCAGCTTTCAAGCTCCCGGAAAGTATCCCTGAAAAAATTCATTGTCAGCTCCTTCCAAACACAAAACAGCAACCCCCGCAAACAGGGGATTGCCCGAAAATTTTTATTTTACTTTTACTTTCTTGAAAAGAAAGATAACAAAGAGTATTTTTCCTTACTTTCTTGATGCTTCAAGAAAGTAAAAGAAGGGCGAGCAATGCTCGCCCCTACAAAGTAAGCTGTCGAGCCTCATGTAAAATAAGCCAGTAAAGAAAAATACGTCTGAAAGTTTTCGCCCAGCCTTTTTTCAATTTTTCTCTCAAGTTTCATCACAGTAACCTGTCGAGCCTTATCAAGATTAATCAATAAAATTAAGGACGAAATAAAAGTTTTTTGCTTACTTTTTTTCAAATTTTCCCTTTAGTTCCATTTTAGTAAACGGTCGAGCCTTATGTAAAATAAGCCAGTAAAGAAAAATACGTCTGAAAGTTTTTTGCTTACTTTTTTCAAAAAGTAAGTCAGGAATTGAACTTATTCATTGCTTCATCAATTTTGCCGTCAACCATAAGTTCAATACTGTCGCAGGCATGCTGACAGGCATCCTGCATTTTTTCCAGATCTTCCTGACCGAACCGGCTGAGTACCCAGTCGGCAAGGTCGAATTTAGGATGAGGTTTTTTGCCTACGCCCATTTTAATTCGTGGAAATGTATTTTCTCCGGTAAGATATATAATGCTCTTTATTCCGTTATGACCGCCGTCACTGCCTTTTCTGCGGATTCTCAACGTTCCCGGTTCAAGTGAAATATCATCATATACAATAATTACATGCTCAATATCCAGCTTGTAAAAGTTCATGGCTTCTGTTATTGCCTGACCGCTGTTGTTCATGTAAGTTGACGGTTTCATTAAAAGGCAGTGCTTCCCGCTTATTGATACATCACTGCAAAGAGATTTGAATTTCAGTTTTTTTATTTCTGTACCCAGCCGCTGTGCCATAGTGTCCATTACCATAAATCCAGCATTGTGCCTTGTGTACGCATACTGCTCTCCGGGATTTCCTAAGCCTGCTATTATATATTCAACAGGACCTGAAGGCATCGGTGCTTCAGATTTTGAAATTTCCCTGAATTTATCAAAAATACTCATTTATATCACTCATTGTCCAGTCTTTTCTTAAGCTTTACCAGACTGTATCCTTCCTTTATCTTAACAACGCCTCTGTCAATTGCCAGTGCATAATCCGGAACGTCCTTTGTAATAGTAGTTCCGGCAGCAGTATAAACAGCCTTTCCAAGCTTTACAGGAGCAATAAGATTTGTGTTGCATCCGATAAAGCAGTTGTCGCCGATTTCGCATCTGCTCTTTACAATACCGTCATAGTTTACAGTAACGGTACCGCAGCCGAAGTTTACTTTTTTACCTACATCGCTGTCACCTACATATGTAAGGTGAGCAACAGCAGTACCCTCGCCGATAACGGAATTCTTGATTTCAACAAAGTCACCGATTTTAACTCCGCTCTTGATATGGCTGCCCGGACGGATATGAACCCATGGACCGATTTTTACTCCGGCATCAATGGTAGAATCAAATGCCTGAACATAGTTTAAGCTTACGCCTTCCTTTATATCGCAGTCATCAATTATGCAGTTTGGTCCTATACGGCAGTCTTTACCGATTTTTGTTTTTCCTCTCAGATGAGTTCCTGCCATGATTTCTGTTCCGGGTTCAATTGTTACATCTCTTCCGATTACAACTCCGTCAATACAGTTGAATTCTACTCCATTATCAAGGTGCTTGTCAATAACTGCCATTCTCGCAATTGTGTTAAGTTCCAGAAGACCCCTTCTGTCATTTGCGCCCTTTACTACATTAGGATTTTCAGAAATATATGCATTTACACGTCTGCCTTTGTTTAAAGCAATAAACACACTGTCAGTCAGATAATACTCACCCTGAGAGTTGTTTTGAGTAAGCTCACCCAGATACTCAATAAGGTCATCTGTCTTAAACCAGTATGCGCCGGAATTTACTTCCTTTATTTCACGCTGGGAAACAGAAGCGTCCTTTTCCTCTACAATAGAAGTTATGCCGTTTTCGCCTCTTACAATTCTGCCGTAGCCTTTTGGATTGTCAATTTCAGCAGTAATTACAGTTATAGAATTACCCTCGGATTCGTGAAGTTCCAGAGATTTTTTTATAGTTTCAGAATCAATGAAAGGAGCGTCACCGCACAGCACAAGGGTATTTCCTCCGTTTGCTTTCATAAATGGTACAGCCTGCATAACCGCATGACCTGTACCCAGTCTTTCACTTTGAAGAACTGTTTCATAGCGTCCGTCAAGATATTCATCTATTACCTCGGACATAAAGCCTTTGACAATACACATCTTTTCAATTCCAGCACCTTCGCATGCTTTTATGACCCATTCAAGCATAGGCTCTCCCAGAACCTTGAACATAGGCTTTGGTATGTCTGATTTCATTCTTTTACCCTGACCTCCGGCCAGTATTACAGCATTATTCATATATTTTTCCTCCTTCCCTACTTTTTTGAAAAAAAGTAGGCAAAAACTTTTATACGTATTTTATTTTACTGATTTATTTTAATATAAGGCTCGACCACTTACTTTTTGAAAAAAGTAAGACAAAAACTTTCAGACGTGGCTTTCTTTTATTCGTTCCTTTAAATAAGGCTCGACAATTCATTTAAATGGAAACATTTATTTTAAGAAAGCTCCCATCAAGATGAGTGCAGCTTTTAGGGCTTCGTAAGTGACAGAAATCCCTCAACACAGTTGTGGGTCGCCTTCTAAGCGTTCCAGTTCAAAAGGAAGTTTATGTCATTACATTTCTTTGCTTCTT
>NZ_JBJFHN010000129.1:0-6579 GCF_051893655.1 Porcipelethomonas sp.
TAATCATTTTTTGTCTTCCTTGATAGCATTCCACTGTCCAAAAAGGCGATGGTTTCTGCATACAAATTATTTGGAAATTTTTGTAAATTTTGTCAATTGAAATAGTATCTCATATAAGTTATAATAAATACATAATCTTTGAAAGGAGGAATAGATAATGGCTGAAACTTTTTGGGGAAATTTAAATGGCAATAATTTTGCATTTGATGTAAAAGATTTAAAGTTATTTGGTTCAAATAAAGACATTGTTACCGGTAAATGCTCTTCATATTATGCATATGTCGGAGAAATCGAAAAGGAAATTATAATTGATTCCGCAACATTTGAAGCACTAAAAAAGAAATTTCCGGATAAAGAAGAAAATGAATAATCTTAAAACCGCTTTCAACTGAGGGCGGTTTTCTTATACCCAAATGAAAGGACGTGAATTCATGGGCAGGCAGCGCAAATTCAAGAGTGCAAAACAATTAGAAGAAGCATGGAAAGCATACAAAGCAGATTGTGACAATCAGATGGTACTTACCCATGATTTCAGTTCTAAGAATTCCGAATTTGTCAGTAAAGAACTAAAACGCAGCATAACATACACGATTGAGGGATTTTGTGTGTTTGCAGGAATTTCCCGTGCTGCATTTTATGAATATTACGGAGATAATCCGAAATATGTTGACATCGTTACGCGTATGAAAGAGGAGTGTGAAGTTGATGCCAGAAAAAAGTTTGAATTACAGATGATACCTTCGCAGCTGGCGGGGTTATGGATGTCTAAACACGGGTATACAACAAAGACAGATACCAATGTTTCAGGTTCTGTACCTGTAGTAATATCGGGAGAAGAGGATCTTGAAGATTAAAAACAACAGAATAAAACTTCCCGATGTTGTCGGCAAAGGGTACGGCACTTTCTGGCGTTGGAAAGGGCGTTACAGAGTTTGTAAGGGCAGCCGTGCAAGCAAGAAATCCAAAACAACGGCTCTCTGGTATATAGTCAACATTGTCAAATATAAAGACGCCAATTTGCTGGTCATAAGAAAAACTTTCCGTACTCTCAAAGACAGCTGTTTTACTGAATTAAAGTGGGCTGTAAACCGTCTGGGGTGTCAGGAATTCTGGGATATCAAGGAAAGTCCGCTTGAAATGACTTATAAACCTACCGGACAAAAAATTTATTTTCGCGGTCTTGATGATCCGCTGAAGGTTACATCAATAACTGTTGAACATGGATATCTGTGTTGGTGCTGGATAGAAGAAGCCTATGAAATCAGTTCTGAAAATGATTTCAATATGCTTGACGAATCAATTCGCGGAGCAATTCCAGCAGAAACAGGGTTATTCAAACAAATCACCCTGACTTTCAATCCGTGGAATGAACATCACTGGATTAAAGCACGCTTTTTTGATAATCCTGATAGTGAAACCCTTGCTATGACAACTAACTATATGTGTAATGAATGGCTGGATGATGCTGATAAAAAGGTCTTTGAAACAATGAAACAGCAAAATCCGCGCCGTTATCGTGTTGCCGGTCTTGGTGAGTGGGGTATAGTTGACGGTCTTATATATGAAAACTGGGAAGAAAAAGCCTTTGATATCAATGAAATACGTACCATCTCATCAGTAAGGTCAGCATTTGGTCTTGATTTCGGTTATACAAATGACCCTACAGCGTTATTTTGCGGTTTAATTGATACGCATTCAAAAACTATTTGGGTATTTGATGAAATTTATCAGAGAGGTATGAGCAATGAGAAGATCGCTGAAGAAGTTATTAAAGCCGGTTATTCCAAAGAAAAAATAAGAGCCGATCATGAACCTAAAAGTATTGACAGGCTTTATGACCTGGGATTGACGCATATCAGAGAAGCACGAAAAGGCAGAGACAGCATTAACAGCGGCATTGACTATATTCAGGATTTTCATATTATCATACATCCCAGATGCGTTAATTTTATTACTGAAATCAGTAATTATACGTGGGACACGGACAGAAAAACAGGTAAAAAGATAAATAAGCCTATTGATGATTTTAACCATCTTATGGATGCTATGAGGTACGCTCTTGAAGACTTCAGTAACAGCTCTGCATTCAGCTTTGATTAGAAACGAGGTGAAAATGAATGTTTGATTTTATAAATAACATGACAGCAAGGATTTCAAATCTTATTTTGCAGGGTGCAGACAGCCGAATGTCTGACAAAGAATTTATTGAAAGGGAAATTGCTGAATGGAAAAACAGTCCCCGGCGTATTATGCAGATAAAAGGGCATTTGTATTACGAAAATGAACACGATATTTTATCCCGAAAAAGGACAATGATTGGTGAAGACGGCAAATTGCAGGAGGTGGACAATCTCCCGAACAACCGTATTATTGATAATCAGTACGGGAAGCTGGTAAACCAAAAGGCAAATTATCTTTTAGGGCAGCCTTTTGTCATTGAGGGTAAAAATGAACAATATATCAAACTTCTTAAAAAGATATTCAACAAACGGTTTATGAAAACCCTTAAAAACGCCGGGAAATCTGCATTGAACGGCGGTATTTCCTGGCTTTATCCTTATTACAATGAAACAGGAGAATTTTCCTTCCGGCTGTTCCCGGGCTATGAAATTCTTCCGTTCTGGAAAGACAGCGAACATACAATGCTTGATTGTGCAGTTCGCTTATATCTGGTATCGGGTTATGAGGGAACAAATCCTGTCGTTATTGAAAAGGTTGAGATTTTTGATATGCAGGGGATTCATTGCTATGTTCTGGACAGCGGCAGGTTAATTCCTGATACGTCTATAGAAGAGCAGAACTGTTCCTATGTTATAAATAACGGCGTTGCCATGAACTGGGAAAAAATCCCCTTGATTCCGTTAAAGTACAATGAAAATGAAATTCCGCTTCTGAAAAGAGTAAAAAGTCTTCAGGACGGCATCAACATAATGCTTTCGGACTTTGAAAATAATATGCAGGAAGACGCACGAAATACAATACTTGTACTGAAAAATTTTGACGGGCAGAATTTAGGGGAATTTCGAAAAAATCTTGCGACATTCGGGGCAGTAAAAGTCCGATATGACGGAGAGACAAAGGGCGGTGTTGAAACTCTTGAAGTAACAGTTAATGCTGATAATTACAAAGCTGTTATTGAAATATTCAAGAAAGCCCTGATAGAAAATGGAATGGGATATGATGCCAAAGACGACAGGCTTTCCGGAAATCCTAATCAGATGAATATCCAGTCAATGTATTCTGATATAGATTTGGATGCCAATGATATGGAAACTGAGCTGCAGGCAGCTTTTGAAGAAATCCTTTGGTTTATCAACGCTCATCTTTTCAACACTGGTCAGGGCAATTTTGATAATGAGGAAGTTAATATAATTTTCAACCGGGACATTCTTATAAACGAAAGTGAAGCAATTTCCAATTGTCAGGCTTCTGTTGGCATACTGTCTGATGAAACCATAGTCGGTCAGCACCCGTGGGTTGATGATCCGCAGGCTGAACTTGAACGACTGGAAAAACAGAAACAGAAAGAACAGGAAGAAATTCAAAAGCAGCAATACGATCCCTTTGCTTCAAGACAGCCGGGAAATGAAAGCGGTGTGCTGAATGAAGAATAGTGAATACTGGAAGCTGCGTTTTGAACAGCTTGAACAAGCACAGAACCAAAAGGGCACAGATACCTTTGCAGAAATCGAAAAACAGTACAGACAGGCTCAAAAAGAAATTGAGGGAAAAATTGCAGTATGGTATCAGCGCCTTGCTGATAATAATAATGTGAGTATGGCACAAGCCCGAAAAATGCTTGCTGCTGACGAATTAAGAGAATTTAAATGGGATGTTAATGATTACATAAAATACGGGGAAGAAAATGCTTTAAATGGAAAATGGATAAAAGAGCTTGAAAACGCTTCTGCAAAATATCATATTTCCAGTCTGGAAGAACTGAAAATCAGAACACAGCAAAGTCTTGAAGTAATGTTTTCAAAGCAGCTTGAAACTGTTACTGACAGTATGAAAAATATATTTGAAAGCGGATATTATCATACGGCTTATGAACTTCAAAAGGGCTTCAATATAGGATGGGATATTACAGGACTGAATCAATCACAAATTGAAAAGGTCCTTTCTAAGCCGTGGGCGGTAGACGGGAAGAATTTTTCAGAAAGGATTTGGGGCAGTAAGCAAAAATTGATAAATGAAGTTCACAATGAACTTTCGCAAAATATATTGCTTGGTGCTGATCCGCAAAAAGCAATTGACGCCATTTCAAAGAAAATGAATGCTTCCAAAAACAATGCGGGGCGGCTTGTTATGACGGAAGAAGCCTATTTCAGTTCAGCGGCACAAAAAGAATGCTTCAATGAACTTGATGTTGAACAGTATGAAATTGTCGCAACGATAGACTCTCATACTTCTGAAATATGCCAGAATCTTGATGGGAAAGTTTTCCCTGTGAAAGAATTTGAACCGGGTGTAACAGCACCTCCCTTTCACGTTTACTGCCGTTCAACTACTGTTCCGTATTTTGATGATGATTTTGGAAAAACAGCGGAGCGTGAGGCAAGGGATAAAGACGGAAATACATATTATGTTCCTGCTGATATGAGCTATCAGGAATGGAAGAAAACTTTTGCTGAGGGCGGTTCAAAAGAGGGACTGAAAAAGTATAAACAGGTTGACAATTCTGGTGGAAGTGGTATAATAAAGGAAAGCAGTAAAAAACCAATTACGGCTATTACTGATAAATCTATTGAAAAAGTTCAGAATGTTAATATTACTGGATATACAGATGAACAATGTAAATTTATTAAGAGTCAGCATCAGGAACTTTTGAAATATTCTCGTGATAACAATGATAATAAGGAAGTTGCTTTTGTATTCGATAGCAATTTGAGTAATCGAAAAGAATTTATAGGTTCTGACGATAAACTTGACTTTGGTAGTTCGTTGTATGGTAAGGATTTATTTGTTATGCATAATCATCCGAGGAACAGCAGTTATTCCTTTAATGATGTTGTTGAATTTATAGCAAATGACAGTATTAAAACGCTTACTATCGTAAAAAATAATGGTAACATTGAATCATTAACCAAGTTATTTGAAATAGAAAAATTATCAATGTTGAAAGAATTACAGAGGCTTGAAAAAAATAATATTAAGGTTGGTTCTGATAGTGAATATAGAAAAATAGTTGATAAATTTTTAGACAAACATGAAAAAGGAGGATTTTTTGAATGGAAGAAGTAAATAAATCAATTTTAGATGGCTCAAACGAAGAAGCTTCAAAACGACTTGACGAAATGATAAAAGAAATTGAACAAAAGAATAATAATTAAACCGCCCATAAAAAGGCGGTTTTATTCAAGAAAGGTGGCAATAATATGAAAAAAGTATGCCCAAAATGCAGTAAAGAATATACCGAACTTGAAAACTACTGCACAAAGTGCGGAATAGTACTTGAAAAAGCTCCTAATCGTTGTTCGGCAAACAAAACAGTAAATTGTGAAAAGCGAATATACGCTGATGACGATATTTATTGTGCTTATTGCGGAAATCTTACTACATACGCATTGGAACGCCAGTCAAAAGAGACGTGGTAACGTGTTCTAGAGCACAGATTGCTTTTAATTGCCGCTTGCTGTCGGCGTCTGATAAATTGGCAGTTTAACACTCAAAAAAGGGTCACATTTGAAATGCTACCCTTGAATACGCTTACAAGCATCTCGAAAGAGGTGCATTGAACTGTTGACAAATCGGGTGGAAGTGGTATAATAAAAGTAGGGGAAGTGAAAAATATGAGTATTAACGCAATTGAATTGCCGATAGAACAGCAACACACAGGGAAAGGCAATCCTAACGCTATTCTTATGTTTGGTACAGATTTGAATAATCGACAGAAAAAACTTCTTAATTTACTCCCCGGGTTTGACAGTCGTATTACAGTGCCTAAAAAATCAGTAAATATGGCTGATTTATCAGCATTAACAGCTCAGACAGGACATGAATTTGCTATGTTTACCAAAGGCAATGAGCGATTGATTATTCGTGGTAACAGCTATAGCGTTAATATAACTGTTGAAGATGCAAAAAAATTAGCTGAAAATGGGTATAAATGGAGTGGGCATACACATCCTGGAACAGATTATAATTGCTTGATCGCATCATCAGGTGATAAGGCAGTTTTACAGTGTTTTAATCATAAAACAAGCGTAATTTATGATTCCAAAGGAAATTATGCGACATTTGAAAAGGAGGAATGATTATGTGTAAGTTATTTGATGAATGGGTTAATGAAATTAAAGCTTTTTGCATAGATAATTCATTGGATTTTGATAAAGCAAAGTCAATGTCACAGAGTTGGGGCAAAAATTTTGTCGCACTTTCTTATTATGATAAAACCAAAGGAACGAGCGGATTATTAGATGATACACCTATGCCTTTAGTACTTTTAATAAAAAAAACATCAGAAGGATTGACATTTGAGCAAACCGAAAATACAAAAAAATATCTTGGAAAAACAGCATAAATTAAACCGCCCATAAAAAGGCGGTTTTCTTATGCTCTAAACAAGAAAGGATCTGA
>NZ_JBJFHN010000130.1:0-81671 GCF_051893655.1 Porcipelethomonas sp.
CATGGCTTGAAGCAAAGCAGAAGGATAATCCTCTGGTTATAGTTAACAGCATACTGATTGACGGAACAATATGCAGCGGAGATGTCATAATTCCCGACAGCGTGAAAATTATAGGAAATAAGGCATTTTACGGTTGTACAAGCCTTGAAAGCATAACAATTCCAGATAGTGCTACGAGTATAGGATATGAAGCATTTGGCGGCTGTACAAGCCTTAAAAGCGTAACAATTCCAGAAAGCGTGACGAGTATAGGAGATTGGGCATTTGCAGACTGTACAAGCCTTGAAAGCATAACAATTCCAGAAAGCGTGACGAGTATAGGTGATGATGCATTTTATGAATGTACAAGCCTTAAAAGCATAACGATTCCAGATAGTGTTACGAGTATAGGATATTTTGCATTTGCATACTGTACAAGCCTTACAAGCATAACAATAGAAAATCCGGTATGTGAAATTTATGACAATGAATGTACAATCTGTAATGGCTATGATGATGAGAATTATGATTATTATTTTAACGGAACAATCTATGGCTATGAAAATTCAACTGCTCAGGCTTATGCAGAAAAATATGAAAGAGAATTTGTTTCATCAGGTGAAAAACCAGTCGTAACTACCCCGGCGGTTACAACAGCTGTGACAACTACAGAAACAACAGCAGTGACAACTGTAACAACAAAGGCAACAAGTGATACATCAGAAGAAGCCAAAACATCTGATACAGCAATATCTGCAACAGCAGTGACAACCGTAACATTGGAAGAAACCAAAGCAGAAACAACAGCAACAAATGATAGTTCAACTGATGTTACAACGAAAGAAACTAAAACTTCTGATACTACAGCAACAACGGTAACTACAGCAGTTACTACTGAAACAACTACAACGGAGTCTGAACCTGTTCAGGGCGATGCTAATGAAGACGGCAAATTGAACGTCAGGGATGCTGCCTTTATTGCATCAAAGCTTGCAAAGGGACTTTCATCAGAACTGCCATTATGTGCTGACTTCAATGGCGATGGAGTTGTAAATGTAAGAGATGCCGCAGCTATTGCAAGAAAACTTGCAGAATCATATAATACTTGATTTAAAATTAAAACCGGACTGATTTGACAGTCCGGTTAAATTTTTATGATTCGGTTTTTTCTTCAGATTCGGCTTTGCTATCTGTAATACCATTTTGCTGTTTTAAAAGATCCCTGATCTCCGTAAGCAACTCTTCTTCTTTTGTAGGCTTTGGATCTTCTTTGGGAGCTTCGGACTTTTTGTGGAATGAATTTATAATCTTTACTATTATAAATACGCAGAATGCTGTCAGCAGAAATGTTATAACAGCCTGAAGAAAATTACCTATGTTTATGTAGGGTTCGTTTCCCCATGGAATAGTAATGCCAAGATCCTTGAAATTGATACCCGCCAGAACCATTCCGATGACTGGCATCAGCATGTCATCTACAAGCGAATTGACGATGGCTGTGAAAGCTCCGCCGACGATGACACCGACAGCCATATCAAGTACATTTCCTCTTGATATGAATTTCTTGAATTCATTAAAAAAGCCTGTTACACGATTTTTACCATTTTCTGTATTCATAATTACCCCTCCGGATTTTTTTTTAATTATACCACTATTTTATGTCGTTTTCAATATCATTTTCATATAAATTGCATTTTTTTAAACTTTTCTATCGGAAAAAATGTGACGGATTGCTGAAAAGTGACAAAAAGGTATTTATTTTTGAATCGAAATATGCTATAATAACTTCATAAGCTTTTATTACTAAAGAGAGGCACTGGTTTTATGGGAGTAACAAAACAGGAAGGAAAAAATATTTACATTTTAAAGCGTCTGATTGATATCGGTCTGGCAGTGATTCTTGTGGGTGCTGCTGTGTTCGGCGTAAAATCAATTACAAAGGATTTCAGGGGACTGGAACGTAAAAGCAATAATGATTCCGTTATATCAACTTCTGATAAAAGTAAACCTGATGATGCGGCAATTTATGTTACAGAGTTTACTGATAATGAAAATATTAATCTTGGGTCATTAATTCTGGTAAACAATATGTTTGAATACAAAGGCAATGAAGATGATCTGGTAAGCGTTTATGATGTCAGAGAAGAAAAAAAATCGGATTGCTATACAGTTCTGGATAAGGACGTAAAGGTAAGAAAAGAAGCTGCGGAAGCACTGGATACAATGCTGAAAGCTTTTCACGATGAAACAGGACACAGTGATATACAGGTTGACAGCGGGTATCGTTCTGTTAAGTATCAGCAGGAAATATATGATGCGTCTGATGATAAGGAAATTGTTGCTGAACCTGGATTCAGCGATTATCATACAGGATATTCCGTCGATCTGAATGTAGTTGATGAAGATGGAAACAGTCTGGATTTTGACGGAACAGGTGATTTTAAATGGTTTGCTGAAAACTGCTATAAATATGGCTTTATAGTGCGTTTTCCGGAGGATAAAACTGAACAGACAGGTCTTGATTACCGTCCGTGGCATTTCAGATATGTGGGAGCACCTCATGCATACTATATGAAGGAAAACAATCTTTGCCTTGAGGAATATATTCAACAGCTGACATCTTATAATTATAATGAGACTCATCTTGAGTTTGAGAATTTTGACGGAAAAAAATATGAGATTTATTACTATCCTAAGGATGAAGGCTCTTCATCAACTATGCTTGCCGTACCGTCCGACAAGGATTATACAGTATCCGGAAATAATATTGACGGATTTATTGTAACTTCTCCGCTTGAAAGTTCCAAAGATTCTTCCGGAGACGGCTCAGATTCTGATACGGAAAGCAAGTCCGGGAGCAAAGCAGACGATGAGTCCTCAGCCGCTGAAGAAGGCGGAGATGATACGGCTCAGTCTAAAAAGGCAGAAGAATAATTTTATAAAAAATCCCGGCAGTTCATTGAAACCGCCGGGATTTTGTGCTTGTCTTTTAGACATTAAATCTGAAAAGTACTATATCGCCGTCCTGCATTATATAATCCTTGCCTTCCAGACGGACAAGTCCTTTTTCCTTTGCAGCTGCCATAGTACCGCATGCCATAAGGTCTTCAAAGCTTATTACTTCTGCTCTGATAAATCCTTTTTCAAAATCAGTATGGATTTTTCCGGCAGCCTGAGGAGCTTTGGTGCCTTTTTTTATAGTCCATGCTCTGACTTCCGGCTGTCCGGCTGTAAGATAGGAAATAAGACCCAGCAGAGAATATCCCTCTTTGATAATTCTGTTAAGTCCCGATTCTTTCAGACCCAGTTCGCCCAGAAACATTTCCTTGTCTTCAGGACTCATATCTGAAATTTCCGCTTCCATTTGTGCGCATATAGGAAGTACAGCTGCATGTTCTTCAGCTGCTATCTTTTTAACTGTATTATAATGTGGATTTGTATCAATATTATTTATAAAATCATCTTCACACAGATTGGCAGCATAAATAACAGGCTTTCCGGAAAGAAGGGGAGTGGATTTAATAATTTCCTTTTCGTCTTCTGTATAATCGAACGCTCTGGCTGATTTTCCGGCTTCAAGATGACTTTTGAGCCTTTCAAGAAATTCAGCCTCGGCAAGATATTTCTTATCTCCCTTGGCAAGTTTTTTTGTTCTGTCGATTCTTCTTTCAACCATTTCAATATCAGAAAAAATAAGTTCCAGATTAATTGTTTCAATATCCCTTGCAGGATTGATTTCACCGTCTACATGGATAATGTCAATATCCTCAAAACAGCGTACAACATGTACAATTGCATCCACCTCACGGATATCTGCCAGAAATTTGTTTCCAAGACCTTCACCTTTTGATGCACCCTTTACCAGTCCGGCAATGTCCACAAATTCAAGGGTTGCAGGAGTGAATTTATCCGGATGATACATTTCAGCAAGCTTGTCCAGTCTTTCATCCGGAACGGATACAATACCGATGTTTTTTTCAATGGTGCAGAAAGGATAGTTTGCCGATTCTGCTCCGGCGTTTGTAAGTGCATTGAATAAAGTACTTTTTCCCACGTTAGGGAGACCAACCATTCCTAATTTCATTTTTCAGACCTCTTTTATTTTATGTAAATTTTATAAGTGTTTCAAGGGTATCAGATATTTTGCTGTTTTTCTGGTTATAATCTGTCAGGCATATCAATATGCCGGAATTTTTGTCAGGACAGTTTATAAACAGCATTGTCTGACGAAGATTCAGATCCTGGGTGTCTTCATCATTTATATCACATATGAATTTATGTGCGTCATAATTTCCGACCTTTACCGTTTTAAAGGAAACCGTTTTGATTCCCTGATATGAGTCGCTCAGAAGTGCTTCAAAGTCTTCCTGAGTATATGTCAGGAAATCGTCATTATTATCCGCACTTTCTGAGACAGTAACAATCAAGTTGCTTACATCTCCAAGCTCCGGCGGACTGAACATAGCTTGATCGCCTGTAATCACATGCGGAGTTTCCGACTCGCCCTCAGTTATTTTCCAGCCGTCAGGAGCACTGAATTCCAGTCCCTTGCACATTTCAAATGTAAAAGGTTCGCCGGCATGTTCATCTTCGGCAGACGCAGATTTTTCAGGTTCAGTCATGGAGATGCTGTCAGCTGATTTGCTGTATTCATCTCTGAGTGTTCCGCTATAGTCCGTATATGTAAAAGTATAGCAGTAAGGTACTGCTTCATCATATCGGTTTACTATTATCTGAATCTGACTGAAATCTTCACCGTCAGGATTCTGTGCACTTGTTTCTATGTAAAATGCATCAAATCCGTCAACCTTTGTTTTTTCAAAGGTGTTGACGGTAAAGTTTTTGAATACGCCCAGTGCATCACATTGCTCTTTGTAGGATTCCTTTGTATATCCGTCAAAGGATTCCGGAGTTTTTGCACTTTCAACCACTACATTTAAATTATCCTTTGAAGTACTGCTGTTTATCATTATATAATCCGTCTGGGAAATAACTTCCGGATCATCTATTATTTCACCGTTCAGTGAATTCAGTCCGTCAGGCAGAATCAGACTGTATCCATATACGTCGTTACTCAGGACAAGCCCATAAGCTTCAGGCTCAGTTGCTTCCTCAGTGGTTTCCGGTACTGTTTCCTGTGCCTGTGTTACGACAGTTTCTGCATCAATACTTTCATCACTTACAGATGAATTGCTGTCACTGCTGCATCCGACTGCCGCCATAATTGCAAGTACCATAATTAATGCTGTTATTTTTTTCATTTACGCTCCTTGTTCATTCTGTTTGGCTGTGTTCGTTAAATTTTTCCGCCAAGTCCATGTTTATGGTGGTATGTGTGCTTTCATCGTCCCCTCCGCTTTCGGGGATTACTGCTGTTTCGCTGTCTGCATCACGAATATCATTTATCTGTGTCATGATTTTTCGCTGCCCAAGGTCACTTATCATTGATTCCATTGCTTTTATTTTTTCACTTTTAGTTACAATTATTGTCTCTTTTTCTATTGAAATAAGAGTCATTCTGGGGATTGTTTCTGTGCTTGCAGAAGTACTTTCCGACACAGGCACTGAAATACTGTCATCTGATACAGTATCAGATGTAACTTTAGCAGTATTGTCACTGATATTAGTTTTATTAATCTCAGAAGACGAATTGCCGCTGTCGCTGCACCCTATAAGACTTATCCCAAGGGCAGCTGCGTATATCACAGCAAATATTTGTTTTGTTTTCAATTATTTCCCCTCTTTCTTTACTAACCATTTTATTATAACACTTTATATGGGTTCAAGTCAACCGGACTGAAAAGTTTTCATGAACCTTTTAAGATAATTATTCAATGTTTACAATTTGTACAATATTTATACATTAAATTTACTGGATTGACTATAGAAAATGTGTTAAGATATAGCCAAAGGACGGCGGATGATAAAATGATAACTTTCATAAGTGAAAAACTTGCATCATATTTATGCAGGAAACAAATTATTGAGGAAAGAAAAAAGGAAATATATCAGTATGGTTATGAAGTCTTCATTTCCGGATTAATAGGGTTTGTAATTGCCGGAATAATCGGAGCTTTTATGCATAGATTTTTTGATGCCTTAATATTCCTTGCTGTTTTTGTTCCGGTCAGACGGTTCTGCGGCGGATATCATGCGGACTCATATTTAAAATGCAATACGATTTTTACTTTGATTTTTCTGACGGTTATGATAATTTCCCAAATTATGCAGCGTATAATTTCATTTATGTATCTTATAATATTGCTGCTGATTTATATGTGGGCAATTATTGAATACGCCCCTATGGAAAATTCGGGAAAGCCTATGGATGATGAACAAAAAGCCAGAAACAGAAAAATAAGTTTAGCAGTCTCGGTTTTCCTTTGTGTTGTTTCGGCAATATCATACGCTGTAAGCCAGAGAATAGCAATACTTATTGCCACAACACTTTTCTGTATAGCATTTCTTATGTTTGCTGAAAAATATAAAATATCAAAAAAGAACAGAAAATCCGATCATACATAATGTATTTTTCCTGTTCAGATACAGCAGTGCAGCATTTTTATAATATTTGCGCACTGCTTTTTTATAATATTACCAATTATAATAATATAATATGGATATATTAAAGATACCGGTGCTTTAACGTCTGTTCTTGTCGGGATTTTACGATGAAAAACTGCTGTTTTATATTTACAATTTGCCTTCGGAAGCTTACAATTATATTACAGAATGATTACAAAATATCCGGAGGTATAAATTATGAACAAATTGAAAGCATTTATTGCATCTGCAGCAGCAACAGCCATTTTGCCGATCGGTATGATGTCCGTGAACGCTTATGTATACGGCGGTTATCTGGATTACATATTATGCGGTGATGAAGCTATAATCACAGGCTTTGAGGGCAGTCCGGAAATTCTTGAACTGCCCTGTGAAATTGACGGAAAAATAGTTACTGAAATAAGAGAAAACGCATTTTATAAGTGCGAATCTCTGAAAAAAATAATCATACCTGAAAGTGTTGAAAAAATAGGGCATCACGCCTTTTATGAATGTGATTCTCTGGAAACGGCAGAAATTTACGGAGACATAAAGGTTATAGATGAGGGTACCTTTTACAGCTGTTCAGTACTTAACAATGTAAGTCTGCCGGAAGGACTCACCACTGTGGGAGATTACAGTTTTTACGGCTGTGAGAATCTGCGTGGAATAGATATTCCGGATTCGGTTACAAATATAGGCGAATATGCTTTTGCAGACTGTAAAATGCTTGCAGGTGCTGATCTGCCTGAAAAGCTCGTGGAGCTGGGAGCCTATGCGTTTTTGAGATGTGGAAGTCTTTATAATATAACTCTTCCCGACGGAGTAATGCACATAGGCAGTTATTCGCTGGGATTTGCAGGAGAAGACACGCTGGTTCCTATGGAAAATTTTGTTATAACCGGAGATGAAGATGCACTTGGAAAAATTTATGCAGAGGAAAACAGAATGCAGTTTGAGAGTAAAGACAAGGAAAAAAAAGCATCTGAAAATAACCGCCTCTGGATTCCCGGAATTTTAATTGTTGTATCAGGAGCAGGACTGCTTATTCTGAAATCAGCCGGAAGAATTGCTATGCTTGAAATGAAATATGAATATGAAGGCTGATTTTAAGACAGCTGAATAATATCTGAAATTTATGTCAAACATCTTTATGAGGTGAATGACATGAAAAAGTTGGACGTTATATTATTGACAGGATTAATCGGAAGCATATTATTTTCAAATCTTGCAGGTTTTGGAAATACTCTTGATAATATTGAACATGAGGTACTGAGGCTGCATATACTTGCAAATTCAGATACTGAATATGACCAGAATCTGAAAATATGTGTGAGAGACCGTTTGCTTGAAAATTCTGAGGAACTTTTCGGCGGATGTGAAACTCTTGATGAAATGAAGCAGAGGGCAAATGAAAAACTTGATGAAATAAATGATATGGTTCTTGACGTGATACATGAAAAGGGCTATAATTATAATTCAAAAACGCAGCTTGTAAATATGGAATTTGACAATCGTGAATACGGAGATATTACTATGCCTGCCGGAACTTATGACGCACTTCGCATAACCATAGGGGAGGCAAAAGGGCATAACTGGTGGTGCGTTATGTACCCTCCGCTGTGCATTCCCGCAGCTGAGGAGGCAGATGGGGATATGCAGACAGCACAGTCTTATTTTTCAGAAGAAGAGCTTGATATAATGGAAAACCCGGAAAACTATAAAGTGAAGTTCAAATGCGTGGAAATGTTCAGGGGAATCAGGAGTAAGCTTGAAGAAATGTTCTGATTGTGAACAAATTGTTAACAATCAAAAAAACGCTTGACAAATTGATTTTAAACGAGTATAATTGATTAGTAAAACAAAGCAGACTGTCAGTTCTCACCATGAGATGAAAGATTCGGAATGGTTAATAAATGGAGATTTACCGGTTTAAAATCGGTTTGCGTTTAAATGAGTGCTGATGTATTTCTGCACTCATTTTTGTTTTAGTATAAATAAAAATCAATTTTTACCCTGACTAATGCTTGGAGGTGCTGACTATTAGCAAACAGGAACTGCAGATCAACGAAGAAATCAGAGATAAGGAAGTTTTACTGATTGACGTTGACGGAACAAAAATCGGCGTTATTTCCGCCAGAGAAGCTCAGAAAATGGCTTATGAAAAGGATCTTGACCTGGTTAAGATTGCTCCGCAGGCTAAGCCGCCTGTATGCCGTATACTCGATTATGGCAAGTATTGCTTTGAACAGGCAAAGAAAGAAAAGGAAGCAAGAAAAAATCAGAAGGTTGTGGAAATCAAGGAAATCAGAATGTTTTCCGCAATTGATACTCATGACTTTAATACAAAGGTCAATCAGGCAATGAAATTCCTGAAAAACGGAGATAAAATAAAGGTTTCCGTGAGATTCCGTAAGCGTGCGATTGCACATCCGCAGCTGGGTGAGGAACTGCTGGATAAATTCAAGGAAGCATGTGCAGAGGCCGGTGTTGTTGACAAGCCAGCCAAAATGGAAGGTCGCAGTATTGTTATGTTCATGTCACCGAAGGCATCAGCTAAATAAAGGAGGAACAGGTTATGTCAAAGGTTAAGGTTAAAACACATTCAGGCGCTAAAAAGCGTTTTAAGCTGACTAAAAACGGTAAGGTTAAATATCAGCACACAAACAAAAGACATAGACTTACACAGAAGGATACAAAGAGAAAGAGAATTGCTCGTAATGCAGGCGTTGCAAGCGAGACAAATGCTCCAACAGTAAAAAAATTAATTCCTTACAAATAATATCGGAAAAGTAAAAACGGAGGTATAGACTATGGCACGTGTTAAGGGTGCAATGATGACTCGCAAGAGAAGAAATAAAACACTCAAGCTTGCAAAGGGCTACTGGGGCGCTAAGAGCAAGCATTTTAAGATGGCTAAACAGGCCGTAATGAAATCAGGCAATTATGCATATGCAGGTCGTAAAAAGAAGAAGAGAGATTTCAGACAGCTCTGGATCACAAGAATAAGTGCTGCCTGCAAGCTCAACGGTATTAATTATTCACAGTTTATGAACGGCGTAAAGAAGGCTGGTATTACACTTAACCGCAAGATGCTTTCTGAAATCGCTATCAACGATCCTGCTGGATTTACAGCTATTGTAGAGAAGGCTAAGGCTGCTCTTTAATTTGTAAAAAACACGCTCTATTTATAATCAGAGCGTGTTTTCGTTTAATTTTTGCTGATGGGAGATAATGTATGAATTTGTCATGCTTTGACGGAAAAGTGATAACATCCAAAGATAATCCTTCAGTTAAGCTTTTCGGTAAACTTATGACTTCTAAAAAAACCCGTATGCAGTACAGAATGTTCCCGCTTGAGGGTGTGAGACTGGTTTTTGATGCTTTGAAAAGCAATGCACCGGTCCGCAGAATTTTTATTACAGAGTCAGCCCTTGAAAAAAACAGGGAAAAGCTTGAAGAATTTGACTGCTCTGAAATAGATTTTACATGTATTTCAGATGAACTGGGTGACCGGATTTCGGGTACGGATAAAACTCAGGGGATTTTTGCACAATGTAGTTTTACAGAACGGTCTGAGGAACTGGGAAACTTGAAAAAACACGGAAGATATGCCGTTTTATATCAGCTTCAGGATCCCGGAAATGCCGGAATGATTATAAGAACCGCTGATGCACTGGGTCTTGACGGAGTTATTTTTTCTGAAAGCTGTGATATATATAATCCAAAGGTTATACGTTCGACTATGGGTTCTATTTTCAGAATACCTGTTTTTCATGATATTCCGGTTGATGATATATTTCTTGCTATGAATAATGCGGAAATTGATACATATGCGGCAGTTGTTGACAGCAGGGCACAGGATATAAAAAATACGGACTTTAATAACGGCGGCGGAATTTTCATAGGAAATGAGGGAAACGGACTTCCAACGGAAATTTCTGAAAAATGCACATATAAAATTACAATAAAAATGAGTGGAAATACAGATTCTCTTAATGCGGCGATGGCAACCGGAATTATGATGTGGGAGCTGATGAAATTTGAATAATCTGCAATACTGGCTTTGGTTTGTAATGGCTTTCAGACCAGGAAATGAACGCATATGGGAAATGATAACTCCTTTTCAGGACGTGAAAAAAGCTTATGAAGCAGTTTGGGAGGGTAATCATCCTTCTATGAATTCAAAGGAAAAAACCGTAGCCAGAACTACACATATAGAACAGTGCGACAGTATTATAAAATACTGTGAGGAAAAAGGATACAGGATTATAACATTTGAAGACGACAATTATCCTCCTCTTCTTAGAAATATTTACAATCCTCCTGCCGTACTGTTTTGTATGGGTGATATTGAAAATTTCAACAGCCGTCCGGCAGTTGCGTGTGTCGGCACAAGAAGACCTTCAGTATACAGTGCTGAAATTACGGAAAGAATCTGTTCGGAGCTTGCCAAAAGAGAATTTGCTGTGGTAAGCGGTTTTGCACTGGGACTTGATTCGGCAGCTCATAAGGGTGTTCTTAAAGCGGACGGATGTACGGCAGCTGTTTTAGCCTGCGGTCTGGATGTAAATTATCCCAAAGAAAATGAAAAGGCTAAAAAATTAATAGCACACCGTGGCATTGTTATAACAGAATATCTTCCCGGAACTCATCCGGACAGATATTGTTTTCACGTCAGAAACAGAATCATTTCCGGGATGTGCTTTGGAACACTGGTTACAGAGGCGGATGAAAAAAGCGGTGCATTAATAACCGCTTCTCATGCTGCAGAACAGGGGAGATCTGTTTTCTGCATACCTCCGGGAGACATATTTGACAAAAGGTATTCAGGCGTGATAAAATATCTTCGTGACGGTGCTGTACCTGTGTTCAGTCATCTGGATATCCTTTATGAATATTATACGTCTGAATATTTCAGAAATCATGACAGCATAATGAAATGGCCGGAGCTTTACGGTGAAAACGATATTTTAAAGCGTGACAGCAGAACTGAAAAGAAAACCAGAGCAAAAAGCCGTGATTCCGGTCTTAAAGAAGAAAGTATCACCTGTGAAAATCAGATGGTCTATGAACAGCTTCTTGATGAAATGACAGATGAACAGCAGCTTGTTGTGACATGTCTTAAGGAATGCAGCATGCATTCGGATGAAATTGCTCAGGCTTCCGGAATTGATTCGTTCCAGATTCTGGCAGTGCTGACAGAGCTTGAGATAATGGGAGCAGCCGAGCTTCAGCCGGATAATAAGTACAGACTGCTGTAAAGCATCGTCAGGTGAACATTTTGAGAAAGAAATTTGAGAAAGGAGATTTTTCTGCTTTTGTTGCGGAAAGACAGTGGAACAGATATGTCAGATCTGGTTATAGTGGAATCTCCGGCAAAGGCTAAGACTATAAAGAAATATCTTGGCGGAGATTATGAAGTAATTGCGTCTATGGGACATGTAAGAGATTTGCCTAAATCAAAAATGGGGGTTGATATAGAAAATAATTTTGAACCCCAGTATGTTGATATGAAGGGCAAGGAAGACGTAATTAAAGAATTGAAAAAATACGCAAAAAAAAGCGATCATATATACCTTGCAACTGACCCGGACCGTGAAGGAGAGGCAATATCATGGCATATTGCACAAATGCTCGGACTGGATTTAAATGATAATAACAGAGTGGCTTTTAATGAAATTACCAAAAGCGGTGTTCAGGCTGGTATGAGTAATCCTCATAAAATAGATATTGACCTTGTAAATGCCCAGCAGGCAAGACGTATTCTTGACAGACTGGTAGGATATAAACTCAGTCCTTTTCTGTGGAAAAAGGTTAAGAGAGGACTTTCTGCCGGTCGTGTTCAGTCAGTTGCAGTACGTCTGATTGTGGACAGAGAAAAAGAAATAAAAGATTTCGTTCCTCAGGAATACTGGAGTATTGATGCTAAATTTACAGCTCCTTCCAGCAGAAAAGTATTTGCTGCAAAGCTTTCGGCAGTGGACGGTAAAAAGGCTGAGATTGCAAATAAGGAAGAGTCGGACGAAATTTTAAAAAGACTGGAAAATGCGGTTTATACAGTAACTGACGTTAAAAAGAGAGTAACCAAAAAGCAGCCGGCACCTCCGTTTATAACTTCTACTTTACAGCAGGAAGCATCAAAGCGTATGGGCTTTCAGGCAAAGAGAACAATGAAAGCTGCACAGGAGCTTTATGAAGGTGTTGAAATTGAGGGTATGGGAGCTGTAGGTCTTATTACCTATATGAGAACTGACAGCCTGAGAATTTCAGATGAGGCAAGAGCAGCAGCAGCAAAATGTATTGAGGAAATATACGGAAAAGAATATCTTCCGCCGTCTCCGAGAATCTTTAAAACAAAGAAAAATGCTCAGGACGCCCATGAAGCAATACGTCCGTCTATTCCGGAGCTTACGCCTGACAGAGTAAAATCCAGTCTTTCTTCAGATCAGTTCAAACTTTACAAGCTTATATGGGAAAGATTTATTGCAAGCCAGATGGCAAATGCACTGCTGGATACGGCGTCTGTTACCATTGAAGCCGAAGGCTGTACTTTTAAAGCCTCCGGATATTCAGTGAAGTTTGACGGCTTTACAAAGTTATATGAAGAGAAAAAGGATAACGACGAAGAAAATAATAAAATGCTTCCGCCTATCCAGAAAGATGATGTCTGCAAGCTTAAGGAAATTCTGGGGAATCAGCATTTCACACAGCCGCCTGCAAGATTTACGGAAGCTTCCCTTATCAAGACTATGGAAGAAAACGGTATAGGAAGACCTAGTACCTATGCTCCGACAATTACAACTATAATTTCCCGAATGTATGTTGAAAGGGACGGAAAACAGCTGAAGCCGACGGCTCTGGGAGAGGTTATCACCGATTTGATGAAAGAACATTTTAAGCATATTGTAGATGCAAAATTTACAGCTAAAATGGAAAATGACCTTGACAGTGTTGAACGCGGAGAAACTAACTGGGTGGATACTCTGAACGTTTTTTACAGTGATTTCGACAAGGTGCTGACCAAGGCAGAAAAGGCTATGGAAGGCAAAAGGGTTAAAGTACCTGATGAAGAAACAGATGTTATCTGTGATCAGTGCGGAAGAAAAATGGTTATAAAAATCGGACGGTTCGGCAAATTCCTTGCTTGTCCCGGATTTCCGGAGTGCAAAAATACTAAAAAAATTGTACAGGAAACAAAGGGAACATGTCCTTTGTGCGGACATAAAATGGTGCTTAAAAAGTCTAAAAAGGGCAGAAGCTTTTATGGATGCGATAACTATCCGGAATGCAATTTTATGACATGGAATGTGCCTGTTGAGGATAAATGCCCGAAATGCGGAAGCAGTTTGTTTAAGAAGGGCGGAAAGTCCGGAAAGCTTATCTGTGAAAAGCCTGACTGCGGATACGAAAGGAATCTCTGATGGTTAAAATTATAGGCGGAGGACTTGCCGGATGTGAAGCAGCATGGCAGCTGGCAAACCGTGGAATCAAATCCTGCATATATGAAATGAAACCGCATAAGTTTACTCCGGCACATCATTATAAAGGGCTTGCTGAGCTTGTATGTTCCAATTCACTGAAGGCATCAAGACATGATTCGGCTGCCGGACTTCTAAAAGAGGAAATGGAACTTTTAGGTTCGCTTATTGTTCCGTGTGCAAAGGAAAATGCCGTTGAGGCAGGCGGTGCGCTTGCTGTTGACAGGGAAAAATTTTCTGATATGGTAACAGAAAAGATATGTTCAAATCCTCTGATAGAAGTAATTGATAAAGAAGTGGAAGAAGTTCCGGAGGGTCCGGTTATAATTGCGACAGGACCTCTTACCGCCGGCGGACTCGCTGAGAGTATTAAAAAAATATGCGGTGATTATCTGAGCTTCTTTGATGCTGCTGCCCCAATTGTAACATTTGAAAGTCTGGATATGAACAAGGTGTTTTTTGCGTCCCGCTATGACAGGGGAGATGCGGATTATATAAACTGCCCTATGGACAGGGAAGAATATCTCAGGTTCTATAATGCACTGATAAATGCTGAAAGTGCTCCGCTGAAAGATTTCGACAAGCGTGATTTTAAGGTTTATGAGGGATGTATGCCTATAGAGGTTCTGGCAAAACGCGGAGAGGATACAATGCGGTACGGGCCTTTAAAGCCTGTGGGGCTTACTGATAAGAGGACAGGAAAACGTCCTTATGCAGTGGTTCAGCTGAGAAAGGAAAATGCTGAGGGTACTATGTATAACCTTGTGGGATTTCAGACAAACCTTAAGTTTGGTGAACAGAAAAGAGTGTTTTCAATGATTACCGGACTTGAAAATGCTGAATTTGTAAGATACGGGGTTATGCACAGAAATTCATTTATAAACAGTCCGAAGCTCCTAGAACCGTCATATGCATTAAAAAGCAATCATAATATATTCTTCGCCGGACAGATAACTGGCGTTGAAGGGTATATAGAATCTGCCGCCAGCGGTATTATGGCAGGAATTAATATGGCAAGGCATTTGAATAATGAAAAACCGCTTTTGCTTCCGCCGGAAACTATGACAGGTGCGCTTACCGGGTATATCAGCGGAGGGTGCAGCGGAGAATTTCAGCCTATGGGCTGCAATATGGGAATTCTGCCGGAGCTTCCGGTGAGGATAAAGGATAAAAAGGCTAAATATGCAGCGTATGCTGACAGAGCTGTGGAAGCATTAAAACGTACAATAAAATAAAAAGGGTTGACATGTATGAATATAATCGTTGACGCTTTCGGAGGGGATAATGCACCTCTGGAAGTAATTAAAGGCTGCCGTATGGCACGTAAAAAGCTTGGAACGAATATAACGCTGACAGGAAACAAGGATGAAATAAAAAAAACAGCAGCAGAAAACGGTATTGACATAAGTGATATGGAAATAGTTCATGCTGAATCTGTTATTGATATTCATGAAGAACCTACGGAAATACTGAAAAGTCAGAATGGCTGTTCTATGGCAGTGGGTCTTAAGCTCCTTAAAGAAGACAAGGGAGATGCGTTTGTCAGTGCCGGAAGTACTGGTGCTTTAGTTGTAGGCTCAACATTTATTGCTAAAAGAATAAAGGGCATTAAAAGAGCAGTACTGGCACCGATTCTTCCTACAGCAACAGGACATGTAATGCTTACAGACGGCGGTGCTAATGTTGACTGCCGTCCGGAAATGCTTGTTCAGTTTGCAATAATGGCTTCTGCATACATGGAAAAAGTAATGGGCATAAAAAATCCTAAAGTAGGACTTATTAATGTAGGCGGAGAGGAAACAAAGGGACGTGAACTGGAAATAGAAGCATACAAGCTTCTTCAGCAGGCACCTGTGAATTTCTGTGGAAATCTTGAAGCAAGAGATTTGCCGGGCGGGAATTTTGATGTTGCTGTAACGGATGGATTTACCGGAAATGTAGTTTTAAAGCTCTATGAAGGAATGGGCTCTTTTTTTGCCGGAAAATTAAAGGATATTTTTTCCGGAGGAGTTTTATCAAAGCTTTCTGCAATGATGGTAATGGGTAAGATAAAAGACTTTAAAAAACAGATGGATTATACAGAAGAAGGCGGAGCAGTTCTTATGGGAATTGCAAAACCAGTTATCAAGGCTCATGGAAGCTCGGATGCCAAGGCATTTTATAATGCTGTAAGACAGGCTAAGGCTTGTGTGGACGGCGGTGTTACGGAAACAATAATAAAATCCATTGAGACTTTGCCAGAGGGAATAAAATAATGGAACATTTTGAAAATTATGAAAAAAATATTGAAGCATTTGAGGAAAAAATAAAATATACCTTTAAAAATAAGAATCTGATCTATGAAGCACTTTCTCATTCCTCCTTTGCAAATGAAAAAAGAAAAACAAGACACAGCAATGAGCGTCTGGAATTTCTTGGGGACAGTGTACTGTCAATTGTAGTTTCTCAGTATCTTTTTGAACATTTTACTCACTTGCCTGAGGGAGAACTGACTAAAATCAGAGCATCTCTTGTATGTGAAAAATCACTTTATGAATTTGCAAAACAGATTGATCTGGGAGAACATATTTTTCTTGGAAAAGGTGAGGAAAATACCGGAGGACGTGAAAGAACCTCAATACTTGCGGACGCATTTGAGGCAGTTATTGCAGCTGTATTTTTAGACGGCGGTCTTGAAGCGGCAAGAAAGCATATTCTGAGGTTTATTCCTGAGGATATCGACAGCAGAAAGTCTGTGTCATTCAGTGACCATAAAACAATTTTACAGGAAATTATTCAGAAAAATCCTGAGGAAAAGGTTGAATACAAGCTTGTGGGACAGTCTGGACCTGACCACAACAAGGCGTTTAAGGTACAGGTTTGCCTGAACTCAAACGTTATCGGTACAGGTATCGGCAAAAGCAAAAAGGAAGCAGAACAGATGGCTGCCAAAGAAGCACTGGAGCTTATGGGATATGAGTCACAGTAATATTTCTGTATTTGTCCCTCATGCCGGCTGCCCTCATCAGTGCAGCTTCTGCAATCAGAAGACAATAAGCGGTCAGCAGTACGCTCCGAAGGCTGAGGACGTTCATCGGGTCTGCCGTCAGGCAATGGAAGAAGTAAGGGATAAGAAAAATTGTGAAATAGCTTTTTTCGGCGGAAGCTTTACGGCAATCGAAAGAAATTATATGGTTTCTCTGCTGAACGCTGCAAAATGCTATATTGGTGAAAAGGGTTTCAAAGGGATAAGAATTTCTACACGTCCGGATTTTATAGACAGAGAAATTCTTGATATTTTAAAGGAATACGGCGTTACTTCCATTGAGCTTGGCGCACAGAGTATGAAAAATAAGGTTCTTGAAGCAAATGAAAGAGGTCATACGGCTGAAGATGTATATAAAGCGTCGGCACTTATCCGTGAATACGGCTTTGAGCTGGGACTTCAGATGATGGTGGGACTTTACAAAAGTACTATTCATGACGAGCATGAAACTATGAAAAGGATAATTAAAATTCATCCGGATACGGTCAGGATTTATCCCGTTGTTGTGCTTAAAGGTACAAAGCTTGCTGAATTGTACGAATCAGGCGAATATAAGCTTTTGCCTTTTGATACTGTTGTTGAGCTTTGCGGCAATATGCTTGTAGAATTTGATATGCAGGGAATTGATGTTATCAAATGCGGACTGCATGCCTCCGACGGTGTTGAAGGGGATATGGTTGCAGGCTTTTATCATCCGGCATTTAAGGAGCTTTGCGAAAGCTGGATTTACAGAAATGGTATGGAATTTATTGTTAATGACAGGGAGTTTGTTGAATCTGCCGGAAAAAGTTTAATTGAACGCAAGTTTCAGCAGCTTAAAAGAAAAAATTATACTTTTGCAGTAAATCCATCATGTATCAGCAAGGCACTGGGACATAAAAAATCAAATGTGGAATATTTTAAAAAGCAGGGTATAGATATAAAAGTAATGGGAGATGGAGAAATCCCTAAATATCAGTGTGAAATCAGAGGATAATATATGTATTTAAAATCATTGGAATTACAAGGGTTTAAATCCTTTCCTGATAAAGTAAAGCTGACCTTTGACAAGGGTCTTACAGCAGTTGTAGGACCCAACGGCAGCGGAAAAAGTAATATTGGTGATTCTGTGAGATGGGTTCTGGGGGAACAGTCCACTAAGACGCTCAGAGGGAATAAAATGGAAGATGTTATTTTTTCCGGTACTGTTGCGAGAAAGCCTGTGGGATTTGCCATGGTAACTCTTGTTATAGACAATGGCGACAGAGCTTTGAACAGTGATGATGACGAGGTAAGCGTTACAAGAAAGCTTTACAGAAGCGGTGAGAGTGAATATAAAATCAACGGTAAAAATGTCAGGCTTAAAGACATAAACGAATTGTTTATGGATACCGGTATGGGACGTGACGGCTACTCTATTATCGGACAGGGAAGAATTGCGGAAATAGTAAGTGCAAAAAGCAATGAACGCCGTGATATTTTTGAAGAGGCTGCCGGAATTTCCAAATTCAGGTATAAGAAATCTGAGGCGGAAAGAAAACTTGCAGCAGCACAGGATAATCTTATAAGACTTAATGATATTGTATCTGAGCTTGAAAGCCGGGTAGGTCCTTTAAGACTTCAGGCGGAAAAGGCAGAAAAGTTTGTGGCACTGGCACAGCAGAGAAAAACTCTGGAAATATCTGTCTGGGTAAACCGTCTGGAAGAGCTTAAGGCTAAGCTTGAAGAACTGGAAAATGCACTTCTGATGAATAAAAATGAATATGAAAATATTCAGAATGATATAGAGCGTGAAGAACAGAAAATTCAGGAGGGTTATCGTAAAATTCAGGAAAGTTCTGCCAGTATCGAAGAACTTCGTGATAAGATACTTGAAAATGAACAGCTGTCAGCACAGTATAAATCAGATATTGCCGTAAGTGAAAACGATATTTCCCATAGTGAGGGTTCACTTAGCTCTGTAAATGAACAATTGAAAAACAGATCGGCTTATGAAGAAAAGCTGAAAGCTGATATAAGTCAAAAGCTTGAACTTATTGACAGACTGAAAAAACAGTCTAAGGAAATCGGTCAGAAGCTTGATGATGTAAGGAAAAAATTTGAAGAGGCAAAGCTTGAAGCTGAGAGTATCGGTAAAAATTCTGACAAGGCTGGAAATGAAATTAATGCACTTTATATAAAACTCAGTGAATTTCGGTCAGAAGTCGGAAATACTGACGCCATTGTAAAGGATACAGACGAACAGCTGGAAATGCTTATAAAGCAGAAAAATCAGGTAAACGAGCTTGTTTTACAGTATGGCAAAGAAAAGGAAGAAATCTCCGACGGATTAAAGGTTCTTGAAGAAAAGAAACGGGAGTTTTCCAATAAAAAAGCCGGACTTGCAAAGCTTTATAATGACAAGGCGGCAAAGCTTTCAGAGTGCCGGAAGGAATGTGAAAATATTCTTTTTTCAGTAAAGGAAAAGGAACAGAGAAAAAAGCTTCTTTACGACCTTGAAAACAATATGGAAGGCTTTGCAAGAAGCGTTAAGGAGATTATAAAGGCGTCCTCTGCCGGAAGAATAGGCGGAATCAGAGGAACTGTCGCACAGCTTATAAATGTTAAACAGGAATATGCAACCGCAATTGAAACGGCTCTGGGCGGCGCAATGCAGAATATTATTGTTGATGATGATACTGCGGCGAAGCGGTGTATCAGAATGCTCAAGGAACAGCGTCTGGGAAGAGCTACTTTTCTTCCCATAACTTCGGTTAAGGGACGTGTTTTAAACGAACCGGGACTTCAATCCGAACAAGGATTCATTTCATTGGCAAATGAGCTTGTTGAGTATGATGGTCAGTATACCAGCATTGTAAATTCTTTGCTGGGGCGTACTGCTGTGGCAGATGATATTGACAGTGCGGCAGTTATAGCTAAAAAATTCGGGTATAAATTCAGAGTTGTAACTCTGGATGGTCAGGTAGTTAATGCCGGCGGTTCTTTTACAGGCGGTTCGGCAGTTCATTCTGCCGGGGTATTTTCCCGTAAAAATGAGCTTGAGAGTATTGAAAAGGATATAAAAGAGCTTAATAAAAAACATTCTGAAGCTATGGAACTGAGCCGGAAACTTTCAGAAGATGCTGAAAAGCTTTCTAAAATGGCAAAGGAACTGGATGAAGAGGTTTCTGTGCTTGAGCAGGATAAAATAAAATTTGATGCGGAATATTCCCGTGTCTGCGCACTTGAAAAGCAGACTGCTTCACAGGAAGAGGATTTTGATGTAAGATATAAAACTCTTGAGGGAAAAAAGCAAAATGCTTTGGAAAACCGTAAAAATGCCAAGGAAAGACTGGAGGAAATTACTGGTCAGATACATGCGGCAGAAGAAAATCTTGCAAGAGAACAGGGCAGAAGAGAGTCAGTCAGAAACAAAAGAGAAAGTCTTTCGGCTGAACTGTCGGAACTTAAAATCAAATCAGCAGAGCTTTCAAAGGATCTGGAAGCAGCACAGAGAGAACATGAAACCTTAAATTCAGGACTTTTGGAAACACGTGAAAACCTGTCGTCTCTGGGTGAAGAAAAAAAGCGTCTGGAACAGGTTATTGCGGAAAAAACTGCTCTTATTTCAGAAAGAAAACAGCAGACGGAAGATATAAAAATACAGATTGAAAATTTTGGAAATGATATAAAAAAATGGCAGAATGTTCATAGAGAACAGGATGTTTATGTGACCAATCTGAGAAATTCCGTTAAGGAATTAAATGAAGCAAAAGAAAAATATTCCGGTGAAATTTCAAAAATAGATGAGCGAAAGCTTTCTGCACAGCGTGATTATGACGGAATTATAAACCAGCTTTATGAGGTCTATGAAATGACACGCTCTGAAGCGGAAAATGCTGCGGAAAAAATAGAGGATCTGATGGCTGCTCAGAGAAAGCTTAATGAACTTAAGGCAAAAATCAGAAGTCTTGGAAATGTTAATGTGGGCGCTATTGATGAATACAAGGAAGTATCAGAAAGATATAAGTTTTTGTCTGAGCAGCTTGCAGATGTCAGAAATTCCAAAAGAGAGCTTGAAAAGCTTATCGCTGACCTCACAGAAGATATGTGCCGTATATTTGCGGAAAGCTTTGTCATAATAAACAATAATTTCAAAAAGATTTTTACAGAGCTTTTCGGCGGCGGCAAGGCAGAACTGATTCTTACTGATCCTGAAAATGTTCTTGAATCAGGTATAGAAATAAGAGTTGCACCGCCGGGAAAGGTTATTAAAAATCTTATTTCACTGTCCGGAGGAGAACAGTCTTTCGTGGCAATATGTATTTATTTTGCAATACTTAAGCTTAGACCGGCACCGTTTTGTATTCTTGATGAGATTGATGCGGCACTGGACGAAGTAAATGTAAAAAAGTATGCACAGTATCTGAAAAATTTTACAGATAAAACGCAGTTTGTACTTGTAACTCACCGCCGCAGTGCAATGGAAGAAGCCAATGTTTTGTATGGCGTAACAATGCAGGAGGATGGTATTTCCAGACTTCTGAAAATGGAACAGGTGGATATTGAGGATACAGCGTCAAAATAAAAAGCAGGAGGATTAAGATTATGGGATTTTTCAGCAAGATTAAAGATGGTCTTCGCAAAACCAAAGAGTCAATGGTAAAGAAAATGCATAAGGTTGTAAATTCCTTTACCAAAATTGATGAGGAACTGTTTGAACAGCTTGAAGAAACTATGATTATGAGCGATATGGGAGTTGAAACCTCTGTCCGGATTTGCGAAGAACTCAGAAAGAGAATCAAGGAAAGGGGAATTACTGACCCTTCAGTTATTATGGAGCTTATACAGGAAATAGTTGCGGAAATGATGGGTGATGATACAGAGCTTGATCTTTCTTCAAAGCCTTCAATTATTATGGTCATTGGTGTAAATGGAGCAGGCAAGACGACTACAATAGGAAAAATGTGCCATCAATTTACAGAGGACGGAAAAAAAGTTATCGTGGCAGCTGCCGATACTTTCCGTGCTGCTGCTATTGATCAGCTTCAGGTGTGGACAGACCGTTCAGGGGCAGATCTGGTAAAGCATTCAGAAGGGTCGGATCCGGCATCCGTTGTGTTTGACGCTATTGCGGCTGCAAAGGCAAGAAACTGCGATATTCTTATTTGTGATACTGCCGGAAGACTGCACAACAAGAAAAATCTTATGGATGAACTTGCTAAAATGAATCGTATTATTGAACGTGAAGCACCGGACAGTTCAAAGGAAATCCTGCTGGTACTTGACGCTACTACGGGGCAGAATGCTGTAAATCAGGCAAGACTGTTTAAAGAAGTTGCACCTATAACAGGTATTGTACTTACAAAGCTTGACGGAACTGCAAAAGGCGGTATTGTTATTTCGATTAAAAATGAACTTGGAATACCGGTAAAGCTTATAGGAGTCGGAGAGCAGATTGATGATCTTCAGCCGTTTAACAGCCATGATTTTGTAAGGGCACTTTTTGAAAGTACTCCTTCTGAGGAATCTGAAACGGAAGAAGGGGAAGAAAATGAACAGTAAAAAAATAATTCTTGCAAGCAATAATAAAAATAAACTTCGGGAAATAAAGGAGATTCTGACACCTTTGGGATATGAGGTTATATCCCAGTCAGAAGCGGGAATAAATATAGATATTGAAGAAACAGGAAAAACCTTTAAGGATAATGCAAAGCTTAAGGCAAGTGCGATTTACAGCCTGAGTCATACTGCCGTTATTGCAGATGACAGCGGTCTTGAAGTGGATTATTTAAACGGCGCTCCCGGAGTGTATTCCCACAGATATGCAGGGGAAGGAGCGTCTGATGCTGACAGATACAATAAGCTTCTTTCCGAATTAAAAGACGTTCCGGAAGAAAAAAGAGGGGCGGCATTTGTATGTGTTATCTGTTTTATTGATGAAAACGGCATTGAACAGTATGCAAGAGGAGAATGCAGAGGAAAAATCGGATATGAACCCAGAGGCGAAAACGGATTCGGCTATGATCCTGTTTTCATGTACGGAGATAAATCATTTGCAGAAATTTCTGCTGATGAAAAGAATAAAGTAAGTCACAGAGCAAAAGCGTTGGAAAAGCTTTGCGAAATTTTAAAAACGAAAGGATAAATAAATGCTAAAAAGTAAACAAAGAGCCGCACTTCGTGGAATTGCAGGCAGCTATGAAACTATTTTTCAAATCGGAAAGGGCGGCATTTCTGAAGCATTGATTTCACAGGTAAATGACGCACTTAGAAAAAGAGAACTTATAAAACTTCGTGTACTGGATAACAGTATGTACAGTGCAAGGGAAGCGGCAGAGGAAATTGCAGAAAAAACAGGCTCAGAAGTTGTTCAGGTAATAGGCAGCAGATTTGTTTTGTTCAAAAGAAATCATAAAGAGCCTGTAATAAATATAAAACTCTGATGGCTAGAATAGGTTTATTCGGAGGGAGCTTCAATCCTGTTCATAACGGTCACGTTAATCTGGCAGTTTCTGTTAAAAAAAAGCTGAAACTTGATAAGGTGATTTTTATTCCGTCAGGTACAGCACCGCATAAATCAAGTGAAGAATATGTCTCCGGAAGTGACAGGCTTGAAATGTGCCGCCTGGCATTGGAAGAATATGACGGGTTTGAAGTCAGTGACTATGAAATAAATAAAAGTGGAAAAAGCTATACTGTTTATACAGTAAGACATTTTAAAAGTATGTTTCCGGAAGACGAACTGTTTCTGATGGTGGGCAGTGATATGCTTCTGAGCTTTGATACATGGTTTGAATACGGCGAAATTCTTAGTAATGTAACTCTGGCAGCAGTATCACGAAACGGAAATGATTTTGATGAATTGTATGAAATGTCAAAAAAGCTTTCCAAATTCGGTGATGTAATTGTTGCAAATGACGAAGCGATTACAATATCTTCATCAAAAATACGTAAAATGATAAAAAATAATGAAGATATATCTTGCTATTTAAACGGAAAAGTAGTAAAATATATTATACTGAAAAATCTGTATTCAAGGCAGGACTAATTTGATATTCGGAGGATTTGCATGTATTCTTCAGAAAAAATAAAAGCTTTCCTGAAAAAAAGACTTTCAAAAAAACGTTACAATCATTCAGTTAATGTGGCAAACGAGGCTTTAAAGCTTGCAAAAACATATGGGGAAAATCTTGATAAGGCTTATTTTGCCGGACTTCTTCATGACGTTTGTAAGGAGCTTTTGCCATCAGAGCAAAAACAGATGATGCTTGAGGGAAATATGGATATTTCCGGCGCTGAACTTGCCACGAAAGCTTTGTGGCATGGTCCTGCGGGTGCATATTTTATCGAAAAAGAAATGGGAATAAAGGATAAGGATATTTTAAACGCTGTACGGTTTCATACTGTAGGGCGGTCGGGAATGTCACGGCTTGAAGAAATTATTTATATGGCTGACCTTATTTCCGAGGACAGGGATTACAAGGATGTTGACAAAATGAGAAAACTTGCCTATACTGATTTTGAAAAGGCTATGCTGGAGGCATTTTGCTATTCAATTGAGGGAGTGGTAAAGAAACAGGGCTATATCCCGGAATATACAGTTGATGCATATAATCAGTATCTGTATGTATGTTCGGTCCGCAAGAAAACCAAGGAGGAAAATAATGGCAAATAGCAGTAATAATTCCGGACAAAGGTATAAGTCGGGGTCCGGGCGAAAAACTTCAGGCAAAAAGAAAAAATCATCAGTAAAGGAAAAAATCATAATCGCAGCATCAATAATTGCAGGGATTGTAATTATTGCAGTTATGGTACTTAATATTCCGATCATTCCTGTTGAAAGGACTAAAAATGGTCTTACTTTTACAGAACATATATCTATAATCAAGTGGATAAAAGAGCTTCAGCCTATGGCTGAAACAGAAGGACTGCTTTCTGCTGATCCTAACAGCTATGAGCTGAACAGTGCCGCTGAAGGAGTGGACGATAAGCGTGACTTTACAAATGACCAGATTATTGAAGGTCAGTTTACTGTTTTATGCTTAGGCTTTGATGAATCACGTTCAAATTCTGATGTTATTATGCTTTTCCATTTTGACATAGTAAACGATAAAATAAACATACTTCAGATACCAAGAGACAGCTTTGTTCCGGATTATACTTCCAGTGAGAATGGAAAAATCAACAGCGTATATACTCTGGGAGATGAAAATCTGATTCCAATTCAAAGAATAGTTGACGCTGTAAGGGATACTTTCGGAATTCCTATTGACAGATATATTACAACCGGATGTGATGATATTGTTGATATGGTGGATCTTATCGGAGGAATTCCTATTGATCTTCCTGAGGATGTTTTTTATTCCTATGACAAGATTCTGTATGCCGGCGAACAGGTGCTTAATGGTGAACAGGCTGAATTATTTGTACGTGCCAGAAAAGGTTACCTTGAAGGCGATATAGGACGTGTCAAGGCACAGAGAATATTTATGGCTGCATGTATGGAAAAGGCTTTGAATATGGGCACTGTTGAACTGACTAAATTCCTTACCGAGGTGTATAATAAAGGATATATCGGAACTGACCTTACATTACAGGAAATGAGTATTCTCGCTGATTTCGGCAGCAATATGGATCTTGATGATGTAACAGTTCAGATGGTTCCGGGAGAAGCTACCGATTACAACGGTTATTCTGTATGGTCAATTCATAAGAATGCTACCATTGATGTACTGAATGAATATTTCAGACCATATCAGCCTGACCTGACTTATGATTCACTGCCTATTACAGAACTTATTGAAAGCGATTATTATACAACTGATGTTTATGATGAGAATCAGGATACACTTCAGGAAATTGCAGACGGAGCTACTCCGGGAGAAAGTAAGAAAACTACAGAACCGTCTTCAGAATACGATGATACAGACAACGATTATGATGATGGCAATTATGAGGGTGAATGGTATTATGAGGATGAAGGCGAATATGATGAAGAAGAATATTATGAGGAAGATGAGAATTATCATACCTATATCGGAGGATATTAAAGTTTAAGGAGAATGTATATGACCCAAAAAGAAATGCTGAAAAAAATTATAAAGACTCTTGACAGTAAAAAAGCTGAAAGTATACAGGCTATAAAAATATCTGATCTTACAATACTTGCTGATTATTTTGTAATCGCAAGCGGCAACAGTTCTACACAGACAAAAACTCTTGCTGAAGAAGTTGAGTATCAGATGTCACTGTCGGGTGTAGAACCAAATAAGAAAGAGGGCTATAACGGTTCAAACTGGATTATACTTGATTATGGGGATATTGTCGTTCATGTTTTCTATAAGGAAACAAGGGATTATTATCAGTTGGAAAGACTTTGGTCTGATGGGGAAAAAATTGATATTGAAGAATTTGTGACGGAGGATTGATCAACATGAAAACAAATAATCAGCAGGGACGTAATATCGCATTAATAGCAGGTATTTACTTTATTGTAAAATCAGTGATAAACCTGATCTTAGGCGGAGGATTTATGGACGTTATAATTTCTGTCCTGGAAGCCGCTGCACTTTATACCGGACTTATGTATCTTAATTATATTGTGGCTGCAATTGTTGCAATTGTTGCTATTGTACATCTTCCGGCAAATATCGGACATCTTGCTGACAACTGGTTCTATCTGCTTGAGGGAGTAATTGATATAATCGCTGCAATAATTATTTGTGTAAATCCAAGTGTAAAGGAACATTTTACTAATAAATGGGGCGGAGGCTCCAATGAATAAAATATGAGGCTCAGAAAATTATTTTCTTCTGAAAGTATCCTGAGTATGAAAAAATTCGGGAAACCTGTATCTAAAAGCAGTATTCAGTTTCTTACGTCATTAAGCTGCGTTCTCATTATTGTGCAGGTGATCGTTTATATACTGCCTATACTTGCACATCTTAACCGATGGAATATGTATTTGCCGCTGCTGGCATTGCAGGTATTTTGCGTGTGCTTATCGTTCAAACATAAAAGGCTGCCATGTACAGTAGGATTTATGAGTTCTGCTTTGTTCGTCGGAATTACTATTTACTATCTGATAAAAGGTGATTTTAACAGCTTATTTGATATAAATATTTCAGGGTCTTATTTCTATGAATCCGTTTTAAAGCTTGCATTTGAGCTTTTACCGATACTATTTTGTTTAGCGTTTTTGGTTATTCAGATATTTATATTTGTCACCTTGATTGTGACGTATAGGGAAAAGAGAGAAAATATTCGTAAAGATAACAGAAGGATATTTATTGCAGTAAAGATAATCGGCACTGTCGCCGGCAGCTGTATTCTTATTTTTATTGAGGCGTTTATTAATTCCGGTTTATGGAAATTTGACAACAGTAATGAAATGGAAAGATTTCTGGAGAAAAAATATTCTGAAGATTTTGTTATTAACGGAATCGAAAGTCAGGCTGAAAATATCAGAATTTACTCTGTTTCTCCTGCGGATAATCCCGATGTTGTTTTTTATGCCAGCACAGGCTGGTATGATGGGAGTTGGGACGGCTTGCTTCCATTTTATAGTTTTCCGTCAAAACGCAGTAATACAGATAACTATGCTTCCGCTGTGTGGCTTAAATATACACAGGAAAACAGTATAAATACATCTGTAACTGATGATGCTTTAAAAAATATGGATTATGCTGATATTAACGGCGAAAGAATATGCAACTGGAAACATGGCTGTGACGAGGTTAATTTTAAGATTACTAAAAATGATGATCTCATGCAGAGGATCGATGAAATATATGAAGCTTATTGTGAACTGAATGAGTTAAAGCCTTTCTGTGATTTTCCGGAAACAGATGAAGAGTATGAAAGGTCTGACTATGCAAGACATTCAGGCGGAGCAGTGTTGTTTGTCGATACGTGGAACGGCATGAAATACATAGCTTTAAAGTATCCATATACAAAAGAGCGGATTTATGAAAAAATAGTCAGCTTAAATATTGACGAAAGAACAACTTAAAAATATTAAATTAAAGGAATGATATAAATGAGTGAGAAGTATAATTTTACCGCCATAGAAAAAAAGTGGCAGAATTATTGGGATGAACATAATACTTTCAGGGCAGGAACTGACTATTCAAAGCCTAAGTTTTACGCTTTGGTAGAGTTTCCGTATCCGTCCGGACAGGGACTTCATATAGGGCACCCACGTCCATATACTGCTATGGATATAGTTGCCAGAAAAAGACGTCTGGAAGGCTACAATGTTCTTTTCCCTATGGGTTGGGACGCTTTTGGTCTGCCTACAGAAAACTATGCTATAAAAAATAAGATTCATCCCGCAATAGTAACTGAAAAGAATATTGCACATTTTAAAGATCAGCTTAAGATGCTGGGACTTTCTTTTGACTGGGAAAGAGAAGTGAATACAACTGATCCGGAATATTATAAATGGACTCAGTGGATTTTTATTCAGATGTTCAACAAAGGACTCGCTTACAAAAAGGAAATGGCTGTAAACTGGTGTACTTCATGTAAGGTGGTACTTGCCAATGAAGAGGTCGTAGGCGGATGCTGTGAACGCTGCGGAGGAGAGGTTATAAGAAAGGTAAAATCTCAGTGGATGCTGAAAATTACTGAATATGCACAGAGACTTCTTGATGACCTTTCAGAAGTAAACTACCTTGATAAAATCAAGTCTACACAGACAAACTGGATAGGACGTTCCACAGGTGCGGAAGTCAACTTCGGTTCTACTGCCGGAGATATTCTGACAGTCTATACAACAAGACCAGATACACTTTTCGGTGCTACATATATGGTAATTGCACCTGAACATCCGTTTATTGAAAAATGGGCTGACAAGCTCGAAAATATGGATGAAATAAAGGCTTATCAGGAAAAGGCAGCAAAGAAATCTGATTTTGACAGAACTGAAATGAACAAGGAAAAAACCGGCGTTGAACTTAAAGGCGTAAAGGGAATAAATCCTGTGAACGGACGGGAAATTCCGATTTTCATTTCAGACTATGTTCTTATGTCTTATGGTACTGGAGCTATTATGGCTGTTCCTGCACATGATACCCGTGACTATGAATTTGCAAAAGTATTTAATCTTCCTATCATTGAAGTGGTGAAAGGCGGAGATATTGAAAAGGAAGCATTTACAGACTGTGCAACAGGTACTATGGTAAACAGCGGTTTCCTGGACGGTCTGACTGTTGATGAAGCCAAGGAAAAAATGAAGAAGTGGCTTGAAGAAAACGGCAAGGGTACTCCGAAGGTCAACTACAAACTCAGAGACTGGGTATTCTCACGTCAGCGTTACTGGGGCGAGCCTATACCTATTGTGTACTGTGAAAAGTGCGGTTATGTGGCACTGCCTGAAAGCGAGCTGCCGCTGACTCTGCCTGATGTTGAAAGCTATATGCCGACTGATAACGGAGAAAGTCCGCTGTCAACTCTTGACAGCTTTATAAATACAACCTGTCCTCACTGCGGAGGTCCGGCAAAGAGGGAAACTGATACTATGCCTCAGTGGGCAGGTTCTTCATGGTATTTCTTAAGATACTGCGATCCGCATAATAAAAATGAGCTTGCTTCCAAGGAAGCTCTTGATTACTGGATGCCGGTTGACTGGTACAACGGCGGTATGGAGCATACTACTCTTCATCTGCTCTATTCACGTTTCTGGCATAAATTCCTGTATGATATCGGAGTTACAACAACCAAAGAGCCTTATATGAAGCGTACTTCACATGGAATGATTCTGGGCGAGGACGGACAGAAAATGTCCAAATCCAGAGGAAATGTTATAAATCCGGATGACGTTGTAAAGGAATACGGCGCTGATACGCTGCGTCTGTATGAAATGTTTATAGGTGATTTTGAAAAGACTGCTCCGTGGAGTCCTTCAAGCATAAAGGGCTGCAAGAGATTCCTTGACAGAGTCTGGGCACTTCAGGACTGCATTATTGACGGTGATGAATACAGGGAAGAACTTATGCCGTCCTTCCATAAAACAATTAAGAAGGTAAGCGAGGATATTGAAAACCTTAAGTTCAATACGGCTATTGCTGCTATGATGGCGCTGATAAATGAAATTTATGCGGTTGGAAGCATTAACCGTGCAGAACTCAGAACACTTCTGATACTTCTTAATCCGTTTGCACCGCATATTACTGAAGAAATGTATGCTAATAATTTTGACGGAATACTTAACGAACAACAATGGGTTAAATATGATGAAAGTCTCTGCGTTGAAAACACAGTTGAAATCGTCGCACAGGTCAATGGTAAAATAAAGGCAAAGCTTGTTGTTCCTGTTGACGGAAATAAGGATGAAATTATCGCTCAGGCACTTTCAGACGCTAAAATTAAAGAGGCGACAGACGGTAAAAATATCATTAAACAGATATATGTACCAAATAAACTAATTAATTTTGTTGTAAAGTAACAAAATTAAAATTAAGAGCTTGACATCACACAATAAATGTGATAAAATGAAATGTATCAATAGAAAATATACATTTTGTTGCAACAGGAAAAGGTTTGATAGCTGACATTCACATTTTTATGTGAAATGATTAGTATATATTTGGGATTGCAGGATGCGGTCCTGAAAAACCTCTGTCTTTGGGACAAAGGGAGGGAAAATAGTGGCAGAAGTTCGCGTTGGAAAAAACGAATCCTTAGATACAGCTCTTAAGCGTTTTAAGAGATCTTGTGCAAAGGATGGCGTAATCGCTGAAGTTCGTAAGAGAGAACACTACGAAAAGCCTTCAGTAAAGCGTAAGAAAAAGTCTGAGGCAGCTCGTAAGCGCAAATATTAATTTGTTTTAAACAATTAAACTTGGTGTACAAGCTAAAAGACAAAAAAGCGGGCGAAAGCTCGCTTTTTCGTTTACCGGAGTCTGTTTCCTGTTGAATCGACAGGGAATTTAAGTATAATAATAAATGCGGAGGGGACAGCTATGCTTTTTAAGGCGGACTTTGCTTTTAAACGTGTAACAGAAATTTCTCCTGAATTTTTAAAGTCCCAGAATATAAAGGGATTGCTTCTTGATCTTGATAATACACTGACTACTCATGATAATCCAGTGCCGGCGGAAGGAGTTCTGGACTGGATTGCTGATGTGAAATCCTCAGGAGTAAAAATGGTGATTGTTTCAAATAATCATCCGCCCAGAGTAAAGCCTTTTGCAGATATGCTGGGACTTGATTTTATTTGTGAGGGTAAAAAGCCGCTTTCAAGCGGGTTTAACCGTGCGCAGAAAATGATGAATATACCTTTTTCTCAGCTCGCCGTTGTAGGAGATCAGATTTTTACTGATATGCTGGGGGCAAATCTTAAAAGAGTAAGAGGCATTTTTGTGTATCCTATTGAGCATGAAAAGACAAAATTTTTTAAATTGAAGAGATGGGCAGAAAAGCCGTTTCTTCCAAAGCTTACACAAAACTAGCAGGGGGTTAATATGGCACGTTCAGGAATTATTAAATGCGGAAAAAAGCAGAGAAATACATGCCTGGCAGCGATTGCTGCTGGTATTGCTTTTTTAGTCATGTCACTGATTTTTAAAATTGACGAAAAAAGTGCAGTGATAATGCTTATCTCAAGTATACTGGTTATAATTTGCGGTATTATTTTATTGATATTCAGTGTCAGGAGCTCTTATGAATATAATGAAAGCGGATTTTCACATAAACCGGAAATAGGTAAAAAACGTAATTATACTTATTATGATATTAAAGCTGCATATAATTATGAATTTAATTATCGGAATGTTCATCAGAAGGGTATTAAACTGATTATGAATGACGGTAAAAAGTATACGATATGTGATGAATTTCCGGGAGCTGAAACTTTTATCGAAATTGTCAGGGAAAATACTGGTAACGACAAATTCTATAATGATAGCTACTGCTACAGTCATAATATAAAAGAATTATAATAATCAAGGAGATAAATATGATTGAAAATATTTTTACTCATATTATCAGTCATGTTGTTACCAAAAGGTCTGAAATATTTCTTAAAAAGTATGATAAAAAGCAGGAAAAAATAAACGAACTGGAATTTTCTTACAGGGTAAAGTGTGGAAAGAGCAATATGGTTTCAGGAATATTTTTCCTGATTTTTTCGTTGCCGTGGCTTACAATGGCAATATTTTCAGATTATATTGAACTGGATGCGGATACTGCAATAGCAATGATAATAATGGGGATGTTTTTTGGACTGTTTGGGATATTTTTACTTTTATATCCAAAACTTTACTGGTTTGAATATGACGGAAACGGATTTACAGTAAAATATTTTTTCAGAAAAAAGTATTATTCATACTCAGAAATATCAGGGGTATACTTTCATTTTCAAGGACTGATAATAGTTCTGAATGATGGTAAAAAGTATTGTATTACTGAAGAAATGTGCGGCAGTGAAAGAATGACTGAATATGTTCTTTCAGTAATTGATGAAGACAAAATTCACAGTGATTATTATGATTATAAAAACAGGGAGGATAAACATGTCAGCTAAATTCGGACCTGCGGGAAATTCGGACAGCTTTTCCGCAAAATATAAATCATCTTCTGACGCTCCGGTGTTCTTAAAGGAAATGGGACTGGATTGTTATGAATATCAATGCGGCAGAGGAGTTAAAGTAAGCGATAAATCGGCTTCGGCTATACGCTCCAAGGCGGAGGAAACAGGAATAACCCTTTCACTTCATGCACCGTATTTTATCTCATTGTCCTCAGTTGAACCGGAAAAGCGTGATAACAGCATAAATTACATAATTCAAAGCTGTGACGCTGCTTCAAGAATCGGTGCGGACAGAATTGTTATTCACAGCGGATCCTGTTCAAAAATGACTCGTCAAGAGGCTCTGGAGCTTGCAAAGGATACCCTTACAAGAGCAAGAAAACAAGCAGTTGAACAGGGGTATGAAAAGATTCATTTTTGCCCTGAAACAATGGGAAAAACAAATCAGCTGGGAAATCTCACAGAAGTACTGGAGCTTTGTAAGCTTGATGAAACATTTATCCCGTGCATTGATTTCGGACATCTTAACGCCAGAACTTTTGGCAGTATCAAATCTGCCGGAGATTACGAAAAAATGCTTGATGAGATTGAAAATACGCTTGGTGCGGACAGACTGAAAATTTTTCACAGCCATTTTTCCAAGATTATGTATACTAATCCGGGAGGAGAAAAAAAGCATCTTACCTTTGAGGATCAGGAATATGGTCCGGAATATGAACCGCTTATGGAACTTATTGCAAAGAAAAATCTCTCTCCGGTATTTATATGCGAAAGTGCCGGAACACAGGCAGAGGACGCATTGAAAATGAAAAAAAGCTATATAAGCTTTAAATAAAGGAAGGATAAAAATATGAAGAAATTACTTGTTGTAAACGGTCCGAATCTTAATCTTCTGGGAGAACGTGAGCCGGGAATTTACGGCGATGATACATATGAATCCCTGTGCGATATGATTATGGACAAGGCTGAAAATATGGGAATCAAATGCGAGGTGTTCCAGTCAAATCATGAGGGAGCAATTATTGATAAGCTCCATGCTGCAAGAAAAAGCTTTGACGGCGTAGTGCTTAATGCCGGAGCATTTACTCATTACAGTTATGCTATTCGTGACGCAATTGCAGCAATTAAAATTCCTGTTATTGAAGTCCATATAAGCAATGTTTTCGCAAGAGATGATTTCAGAAAAAATTCTGTTATTGCTCCTGTATGCAAGGGCAGTATTTCGGGATTTGGATTTGCTTCATATTTTATGGCAATGGACGCACTGGTGAAGTATAATGGATAAATTAAATGAACTTAAACTGCCGGACAATGCAGACGGAGCACTTATTACTTCTGATATCAACAGAAGATATTTTACAGGTATGAAATCATCAGCAGGAATGATTCTTAAATTTAAAGAATGCTCATATCTGATAATAGATTTCAGGTATATTGAAAAAGCAAGAAATACTGTGAAAAACTGTACAGTTATAGAGCAGGAAAATCTTTCCGAACAAATAAGAGAGTTGATGAAAAGGCACAATGCAAAATCACTGGCAGTTGAATCTATGGATATGACAGTCCACAGACTTCACTTTTTTGAGGAAAAATTTCCTGAAATTGAGTTTATAAAATCAGATGAACTCAGCAATAATATATATGATATGAGAACTGTCAAAACTCCTGAAGAAATTTCAAAAATCCGGAAAGCTCAGGGCATTGCTGAAAAAGCATTCATTGAAATTCTGGATTTTATAAGGGAAGGCGTTACTGAACGTGAAATAGCTTTGAAGCTTGACAGCTGTATGATGGAAAATGGTGCGGAATCCATGTCTTTTGAAACTATCGCTCTTGCCGGAGCCAATACGTCTATGCCTCATGGAGTACCGGGAAGCTATAAGGTGAAAAAAGGCGATTTTGTACTTATGGACTTCGGCGCTGTATATGATGGCTATCACAGCGATATGACAAGAACTGTATGTGTAGGGGAGCCTTCAGATAAAATGAAACAGGTTTACAATATAGTTCTTGACGCACAGCTTACAGCTCTTGACAGAGTTAAAGCCGGTATTACCGGAAAGAAAATGGATTCATACGCAAGAGATATAATTGAAGCTGCAGGCTTTGGTGAATGCTTCGGGCATTCCTTAGGGCATGGTGTGGGCATGGAAATACATGAATTTCCAACAGCGTCTTCAAAATCTGAAACCATACTGAAAGAAAACATGGTCGTTACTGTAGAACCGGGAATTTATATTCCGGGAGAATTTGGTGTAAGGATTGAAGATTTCGTTGTTGTGACTGAAAATTCCCATGAAAATTTAACAAAATGCCCTAAAAAACTTATAATTTTATAAAAAGTATTGAAAATTTTCGGAGTTTGTAGTATAATATAAATTAAGTTGCTACTAATTTTTAGTATGTTAAATTTTGGAGGTATTTTATGATTTCAGCAGGCGATTTCAGAAACGGCGTTACATTTGAACTTGAAGGAAACGTTGTTCAGATTATCGAATTTCAGCACGTTAAGCCGGGTAAGGGTGCGGCTTTCGTAAGAACAAAATTCAAAAATGTTATTACAGGAGCTGTGGTTGAACGTTCATTCAGCCCTACAGATAAATTCCCGACTGCATTTATCGAAAGAAAAGATATGCAGTATTCTTACAATGACGGTCAGCTTTACTATTTTATGGATACTGAAACATATGAACAGCTTCCTATCGGTGAAGATGTTCTGGGTGACAATTTCAAATTTGTAAAGGAAGAAATGATCTGTAAGATCTGTTCATATAAGGGCAATGTATTTGCAGTTGAACCGCCCACATTTGTTGAGCTTGAGATTACAGAAACAGAACCAGGCGTTAAGGGCGATACAGCTACAAACGCAACAAAACCTGCTACTGTGGAAACGGGTGCGGAAGTCAGAGTTCCTCTGTTCATAAATCAGGGCGACAGAATTCGTATTGATACAAGAACAGGTGAATATATGGAAAGAGCTTAAGAATAATATTTAATTAACTTGAAGGAGGGCTATCTGATGAAGCTTACTGAAAAAATGTCTTATCTGAAGGGATTGCTTGATGGTCTGGAAATTGACACATCTACAAAGGAAGGCAAGCTGCTTGTTCAGATGACTGAGGTTATGCAGGAAATGGTAACTTGTGTTGATGATCTTCAGACGCAGGTCGATGATCTTACAGAACTTTGCGATATCCTTGATTCTGATCTTGGGGATGTTGAAGAGGATCTGTATAGTTTTGATGAATGCGACTGTGATGATTGCTGCGATGATGATTGTGATGACTTTGATCTGGACAGTGACGAGCTTTATGAAGTATGCTGTCCTAATTGCGGTGAAACAGTTATTCTTGATGAATATATGCTTGAGGAAGGTTCAATTGACTGCCCTAACTGCGGTCTGAATCTTGAGTTTGATTATTTTGATGATGTTGAACTCGCTGAACCTACTGACAGTGAAGAATAATATTTATTGAAATCTGTCCGGCAGTTTTGTTGACTGCCGGATTTTTTCGACATAAAATAATAAGTATTGACAAACAGTATGGAAACGTGTATAATATAAATAAGAAAAAATTTCGCCTTATCAAGAGTGGTGGAGGAACAGGTCCTGTGAAGCCCGGCAACCTAATTGTGAAATAATCAAGAAAGGTGCTAATTCCTGCGGTTAATCCGAGAGATGAGGATTTTTTTAAAAATCATTACGTTCGGGTTTATCACCTGAACGTTTTTCTTTTATAAAGGTGAATATTTTCTGAATTTTTGGAAAGGAGGCTGTCTTATAAAGACAGCAACGAAAAAATGGCAAGAAAACTTTTTACATCTGAATCAGTAACTGAGGGACATCCTGATAAAATCTGTGATCAGATATCAGACGCTATTCTGGACGCATTGCTTGAACAGGATCCGGATTCAAGAGTAGCATGCGAAACAGTATGCACAACAGGTATGGTTATGTGTATGGGAGAAATCAGCACAAAGGCTTATGCTGATATTTCAAAAATTGCAAGGGGAGTTATTGTCGATATCGGTTATGACCGTGCAAAGTTCGGTTTTGATGGCTACACATGCTCTGTACTTTCTACAATTGATGAACAGTCATGCGATATTGCAATGGGCGTAAATGAGGCTCTGGAATCAAAGGAAGGCAGTATTACTGACAATTACTCTACCGGTGCCGGTGATCAGGGACTCATGTTCGGATATGCCTGCAATGAAACACCTGAGCTTATGCCTATGCCGATTTCACTTGCTCATAAGCTTGCTATGAAGCTTACAGAAGTAAGAAAGGACGGTACACTTCGCTATCTCCGTCCGGACGGTAAAACTCAGGTTACTATTGAGTATGATGATAATAAGCCGGTAAGAGTTGAAACAATTGTAGTATCTTCCCAGCATGCTCCGGAAATAACTCTTGAACAGATTAAAAAGGATATTATGGAATATGTTATTAAGCCTGTTGTTCCGGCAGAACTGCTTGATGAAAATACAAAATATTTTATAAATCCAACAGGAAGATTTGTTATCGGTGGTCCTCAGGGCGACAGCGGTCTGACAGGAAGAAAAATTATCGTTGATACTTACGGCGGATATTCCCGTCACGGCGGCGGAGCATTCTCCGGTAAGGATCCTACAAAGGTTGACAGATCAGCAGCTTATGCCGCACGTTACATTGCTAAAAATATTGTTGCAGCCGGACTGGCTGATAAGTGTGAAGTTCAGCTTGCATATGCAATCGGCGTTGCACATCCTGTTTCAATTCTTGTTGATACATTTGGTACTGGCAAGGTTGACGAAAATAAACTTTCAGCGGCTGTTGAAAAGGTATTTGATCTGCGTCCGGCAGCAATTATTGATATGCTGGATCTGAAAAAACCTCAGTACAGAAAGCTTGCAGCATATGGTCACATGGGACGTGAAGATCTCGGCGTTGCATGGGAGAAAACAGATAAAACTGAAGCAATAAAAGCTGCACTTGCAGAATTATAATTTTTATTTATAAGAAGTTCCATTAACAGTGGAACTTCTTTATTTATAAATCCGTAAAAAATCCCGTGCCAGACAAACAGCCTTACACGGGATTTATATAAATTTTTTTAAGAGGATTTATATGTATTATCAGAAATCAATTTCAAGATCGTAATAGCAAGCTTTCAGGAGTTTTTCCATTTCTTCCTGACTTGGCTGACGAGGATTCGAACCTGTACATGCATCTCCGATAGCATTTTTTGCTGTTTCAGAAAGCTTATCCATAAATTCCTTTTCATCGATTACGCTTGTTTCTGCCTTGACTCCGCCAGGACCATAGAATTTAATTGCCTGCGGAATATCAAGCTGATCGTTCATAGATCTCAGTTCAGCAATAAGAGCGTCAACAAGCTCCTCAGTTGTGCTGCCCTTTAAATCAATGAATTTTGCAATTTCAGCATAACGCTGTGCAGCTTCCGGATTCTTTGAATTATATTTGATTACCTTTGGCAGATACATAGCATTTGCACAGCCGTGAATAATATGGTCACCTGTAAATGCAGCACCTGTTTTATGAGCCATTGAATGAACGATACCCAAAAGAGCATTTGAGAATGCCATACCAGCAAGGCACTGTGCATCATGCATAGCATCTCTTGCTTCCATATCACCATCATATGACTTTTTGAGGTTGTTGTGGATCATTTTAATTGCATGCAGTGCAAGAGGATCTGTATAATTGCAGTGAAGTGTTGAAACATAAGCTTCAATAGCATGTGTCATAGCGTCCATACCTGTATGAGCTGTAAGTTTCTTAGGCATTGTTTCAGCCAGAGCCGGATCAACAATAGCAACGTCCGGAGTAATATTAAAATCAGCAAGAGGATACTTGATACCCTTTGAATAATCTGTGATAACTGAAAAAGCAGTTACTTCTGTAGCAGTACCGGAAGTTGAAGGAATAGCACAGAATTTAGCTTTTGTACGCAGTGTAGGGAAATTAAAAGGTGTAATCAGATCTTCAAATGAAGTATCCGGATATTCATAGAATGCCCACATTGCCTTTGCAGCGTCAATAGGTGAGCCGCCGCCCATTGCAACGATCCAGTCAGGCTGGAATTCAGTCATGGCTTTAGCACCTTTCATAACTGTTTCAACTGACGGATCAGGTTCAACATTTTCAAAAAGCTGTACTTCCATTCCGGCTTCTTTAAGATAATTTACAGCCTTGTCCAGGAATCCGAATCGCTTCATTGAACCGCCGCCTACAACAACGATTGCTTTTTTTCCTGTTAAGGTTTTAAGGTTTTCTAAAGCGCCTTTTCCGTGATAAAGATCACGAGGTAATGTAAATCTAGCCATTGTTTTATCCTCCATAATTAAAATTTTGTTTTACAAAATTTAGGACATTTGTCCTTCTACTTGTTAATTTTATAACAATTTCTGCTTTTTGTCAAGTGAAAATTTTGTAAAATATATATGTTTATTTTTTAATTTTAAGGGATTTTTTTGTGCAATTGTTAAAACAAATATGAAATGTCAGAAAAAATAAGTAAAAAGATATAACTTACATTGCCGGCATATATTATATAATGATAATCGTACGGGCTGCTTGACTTTGAAACTTGCCGGTGCTATAATATTTAAAGTAAACTAAGGCTAACTTTGGGAGGCAGATATGAGCGAATGTACTCTTAATAATATAAAAGTCGGTGACAGTGCCTGTGTAACAAGAATAGGTCTTACAGGACCGCTTAAGCGAAGACTTATTGATATGGGAATTACACCGGGAGTTAAAATAAAAATAAAAAAATATGCTCCGCTGGGAGATCCGATTGAAATCGAACTCAGAGGATATGAACTGTCAATCAGACGGTCGGAAGCTAAAAATATATATGTAAACCCATGCGGCAGGGAGGTCTGAAGTATGTCCCGTAATCTTGCACTTATTGGAAATCCTAACTGCGGAAAAACAACGCTTTTCAATATTCTTACCGGAAGTAACCAGTATGTGGGAAACTGGGCTGGTGTTACAGTTGAGAAAAAAACTGGAAAACTGAAAAATTCTGATTATAATGTAGTGGATCTTCCGGGAATATATGCTCTTTCACCTTATTCTATTGAGGAAAAGGTTACCCAGGAATTTCTGCTTAAGGAAAATCCTGACGCTATTATAAATATAATTGACGGCACAAACTTTGAACGTAATATGTATCTTACCGTTCAGCTTATTGAGCTTAATAAACCTATGGTTATTGCAGTTAATATGATGGATGATGTAACTGCTGCCGGAGGAAATATTGATTGTGAATATCTTTCGGAACTTATAGGCATTCCCTTTATTCCTATTTCAGCGAGAAAAAATGAAAATGTAGAAAAGGTTATAGAGGAAATTCATCATGTAATCAATCACCAGCACAAACCATGTGAAATAGACTATAACAGAACTACCCGCAATGCACTTAATCAGATTTATTCCGTGATTGTGGACAAGGACAAAACAGACTCTGAACCGTATCCTTATTTTGCTTCAAAATTTCTTGAGGGTGATTACTCAGTTGAAAAATATTTGCCTGTTACTGATGAACAGAAAAACGAAATAAAGAAAATTGCCGAGGATTATGAACAGCGTTCTCCTTATCAGGACAGGGAAGCTCTTGTGGCAGATGCCAGATATCACTACATAGAGGAACTTGTTAAAAAAGCTGTAATAAAAAAGAAAAAATCTGATAAGCCTACAGTTTCGGATAAAATTGACCGTATTGTCACAAACAGAATACTTGCCTTTCCGATTTTCCTTTTAATTATGATGTGCATGTTTATGCTGACTTTCGGGTCTGTAGGAACATTTTTAAGCGATGCAATTGAAAATCTTTTTAATAATATAATTTCTCCAGGCTTATCCTCTGCACTGGTGGCTGTAAATGCCCCGTCATGGACGATACGTCTTGTCTGTGACGGTATTATTGGAGGAGTAGGAGGAGTTCTGGTATTTCTGCCGCAGATCGCTATCTTATTTCTTTGTCTGTCACTGCTGGAAGACAGCGGATATATGGCGAGAGCAGCCTTTCTTACTGACCGGTTTCTTCGTAAACTGGGACTGTCGGGAAAATCTTTTATACCAATGCTTATGGGATTCGGATGTACCACACCGGCAGTAATGGCAGCAAGAACTCAGGAAAATACAAACGAACGCAGGATGACAATAATGCTTACACCATTTATGTCTTGCGGAGCTAAACTTCCAATATATGCACTGTTTGCTGGAGCATTTTTCGGAGCATACAAAGGATTTGTAGTATTCAGTATGTACATAATCGGACTTGTAATGGCAATTATTATGGGAGCTATTTTTAAAAAGACTCTTTTTAAGGAAAATAAAGCACCTTTTGTTATGGAGCTTCCGCCCTACCGCCGGCCTCTTGTAAAATCTGTTTTAAAAAACACATGGGAAAAAACCAAAGGATTTATAATTAAGGCTGGAACAATTATTTTTGCCATGAGTATTGTAATATGGCTGCTTCAGAATTTAACACCGTCTCTGCATTTTACTTCCGACAGCTCAGACAGTATTTTTGCTATGATAGGTTCGGCGATTGCTCCGATATTCAGACCTCTGGGATTCGGAACATGGCAGGCTGCTGTTTCTCTGCTTGCCGGTCTGGTTGCAAAGGAAGCAGTTGTTTCTACAATGGGTGTACTTTATTCAACAGAAAGTACGGCTGCCCTGACCGGTGTGATTTCAGGAATATTTACTCCTCTTGCAGCTTTTTCATTTATGATATTCTGTCTGCTGTATGTTCCGTGTATTTCAGCATTTGCAACAATAAAAAGAGAAATGGGAAGCTGGAAATGGGCTTTGGGAATAGCTGCAATACAAACTGGTACGGCGTATATTGTATCACTTCTGGTATACCAGATAGGAAGCTTATTTGTATGATAATGTTTTAAACGAGGTTTTTATGAATGTTATTAGTATTTTAGTGACTGCTTTATGCATTGGATTAATATGTCTTAGCATATATATAGCTGTAAAAAATATAAAAAATCAGTTGGACGGAAAAGGATGCGGAAACTGTCATGGCTGTAATGGATGCTCAGATAAAATGTGCAGCAGAAAAAAATAGATTTCACAAAAATTTTGCCGTTTTATCATCTTTACAGGCTCCTGTTTATTAATGTTTAACAATAAAATGTCATAAAATTTATTAAAAAAATATAAAATTTATGAATATTTGCGTAAATCCCTTTTAAGAATTTAAAAAATAATGTATAATGTATAGAGGAACTTTATAAACTGTCTTTTTTTGTCAGAATATCCCGGAAGCTTTTATAAAGTTAATAAAAATATAAATTTTAGGAAAATGGTGTAGAATGATGAACAAAAAAACAGTTAATATTGCTGTAATTGTTTCAGGAATAGATGAGGAATATCAAAATACTATTTTAAAGGGAATTCAGGATTTTGCATCAAAACACAATATAAATGTAAGTAATTTTATCGCTTACGGCGGAATTTTAAAAAGCCAGAAATATGATGTCGGCGAATATAATATTTATGAACTTGTAAATTTTGCAAAATTTGATGGAGTTATTCTGCTTACTAATACAATTGCTTCTACTGAGGTGACTGAAAAAATTGTTGCCAGAGTTAAGGAGGCAGGTATTCCTACTGTAAGTATAGATAACAATATTGATGGATTTTATTATATCGGTATTGATAATTTTTCGGCTATGGAAGTAATGGTAAGACATATTGTTGAACATCATGGTGCAAGAAAAATAAACTATATTTCCGGACCCGATAATAATCCTGAAAGTATACTCAGACTGCAGGCATATAAAAATGTGCTTGAGGAAAATAACATCGAAATTGAAGAAGAAAGAATATATCATGGTCTTTTCAGGGGCAGTGACGGACGTGAGGCGGTTCGTGCATTTTTGAAATCCGATCTGGAATTTCCTGAGGCAATTATTTGTGCAAACGATGCTATGGCATTGTCTGCTGTCATAGAACTGGAAAAGTACGGAAAGAATGTTCCGTCTGATGTTCTGGTTACTGGTTTTGACAGTATTTATGCTGCACAGAATTATGCTCCGGAAATCAGTTCTGTAACAAGACCGCTGAAGCAGTCGGGAGCGCTTGCATGTAAAATAATTTATGATCATATTAACGGGTGCAAAAGTAATCAAAGTAATATATTGCCTACTGAATATATTTTTGCAGAAAGCTGCGGATGCCCTAACCAGATCATTGATGATATTTCACAGTTTAAAAAATCAAATTACAGAGCATTGGAAACTTATAATATTTATGTTCCGCTTATTAACAGAATGTCCTGTGAGCTTGAGGAATGTGTTACGCTGGAGGAAAATATTTCAGTTATAAAAGAGCTTGTCAAGGAAATAAAATGTGAAAAATTCTTTCTGTGTATGTGTGAAAACTGGAATATTGATTATGATGATTCTGATAATTATACGGTAAACGGCTATACTGAAAATGTTTATCCGATTGTTTCATATATAAACGGTAATTTTATTGATTATAAGGAATTCAAATCGTTGGAAATGCTTCCTGAGCTTTTTAAGGATTCTGTTAAAAGCAGTGTGTACTATTTTATGCCTATACATTTCAGAGAGCATTGTCTGGGTTATTGCGTTGTATGCAACTGCAGTTTTCCGATGGAAAGTGCGCTTTATCATACATGGGTTATGAACATAAGCAACTCTCTGGAAAATATAAGAAAAATTATATGCCTTGACAGAATGGTTGCAAGGCTTGATCAGATGTCTGTTATTGATCCTCTGGTGCAGATTTATAACAGAAACGGACTGAATAAAAATACCCGTCTTCTTTATGATGAATGTATCAATAAACAGCTGGGTGTTATGATAATGTTTATTGATATGGACAATTTAAAATATATTAACGATAAATTCGGGCATAATGAAGGGGATTTTGCGTTGAAATCCATAGCTGAGGCTCTGAAAAATGCATCAGATGACAGCGGCAGACAGGTATGTGCAAGATTTGGCGGAGATGAATTTATAATATTTGCAGCTGATGCAGATGAAAATACTGCTATTAAAATTAATCGCAAAATAGAAGATTATCTTGACAATGTAAACCGGATTTCTGAAAAGCCGTATGAAGTACATGCAAGTATCGGTTATTATATTACTAAAGCAAATAATGAGCAGTCACTTTATAATCTGATAACAATTGCTGATAAGATTATGTATGAAAATAAGAAGAAACGCAAGGCACTTGAAGCCAAAAAATAAAACTAGGGATTCTTTTTCGTATGAAGAAGAATCCCGTTTTTTGTATTTATTAAAGAAAACATGTTTTAAATTGACTGTTTTGGTATTTTGTCACCAACTTGTAAAGTATTTTATGGCAAATAGATATTGAAAATTTATAGCCGCTATTGTATAATTATTAGGTATATAGAACAAAAATAAAAAATCATGATTCTCGAGTGAGGTAACAATGTACTATTGCTGTGGAATAACTGACAAAGGTGTAATGAAACATAATGAAGATGCTTATATGATATCAGGCAAAGTCATGACAGAGGGGAATATTGACGTAATGGTTGCTCCTCCGTTTCTTGCGGCTGTTTCAGACGGAGTATCCGGAGAAAGCTACGGTGAACTGGCTTCAAGAAAATGTCTGGAATTTTTAAGCCAGGTGAAATTCAGTTCGGATACTGATCTGAAAAAGGCTGTGATGAATGTACACAGAGATTTATATGACTATGGTATTCAGGATAACAAAACAAAAAATATGCAGGCTACCCTTTGTGCAATTGCTATTGATGAAAACGATAATTTGTATACCGTTAATGTGGGGGATTCCCGTATGTACAGATACAGAAGGGGAGATATAAAGCAGATTTCAAGAGATCAGTCATTGGTTCAGCTGCTTTATGAGGAAGGCACAATTACTGCTGATGAAAAAAAGCACCATGTACATAAAAATATTATTTTTCCTGTTATGGGAAATGTTTCATCAGAGCCTAAGCCGGATATAAAAAATCTTCATGAAATAATGAAATACGGGGATCTAATTCTTATATGTTCTGATGGACTTTCTGATTATGTGACCTGTACTGAGATGGAGGATATTCTGGATCTTCCGGCAAAGCTTCCGAAACGTCTTGAAAAGCTCGTGAAGCTTGCGATTGAAAACGGAAGTCAGGATAATATTACAATAGTTGCTTTGTGCTGTTATGACTGATCAGACAAGTTTTACAGTACTTCCCTTTGTACTTTTTTCAACTATTATCTGCCGGTCAATTTTTTCTTTAAGTTCGCTGACATGAGAAATGATTCCTATCATACAGTCTCCGCCGCTTAATGACTTCAGGGTTTCTACTGCCTGTTCAAGAGATTCACTGTCCAGTGAGCCAAAGCCCTCGTCTATAAACATTGAGGATATCTCAATTCCGCCGGAAAAACTCTGGATTACATCTGACAGTCCAAGTGCAAGAGATAATGCTGCTTTGAAGGACTCTCCTCCGGACAGGGAACGTGCGGGGCGGATCTTTCCGGTATAATTGTCCAGAACGCTAAGTTCAAGTCCGCTTTGCTGACGCTGGTCGGTTCCGGAAGTACGGCAAAGCTCATATTGTCCCCATGTCATACTGTTCAGCCTTATATTGGCAGCGTCTATTATCTTTTCAAAATAAAATGCCTGTACATATTGTTCAAGTAAAATACGTTCTCTGCCGCTTAAATTTCCATTGGCAGTTCTGGATAATTCAGAAATCATTGCATAATATTTCTGTTTGATTTCAGACAGTGAATATTCATTTTTGAGCTTTTTGATGATTTCAGTATTTGTTTTGATTTTATTATATATTTCACGAAGCCTTTTTTCATTTGAATCAATATTGTTTTTAAGTATACCGATTTTTTCATTTAATCCGGTAATATCACATTCCTTTTTATTTTTTGTGGTTTTGCTCAGGTTATTGATTAATTCGGTGTTTTTTATTATCTGTTCATTATAATATGAAATTTCGTTTTCAAGATTTTCTATTTCTTCTTTTGAAATAAGACTCTGATTGTAAAGTGTTGTCGTGAAATTATTCTGAGACATTGCTGATTCCAGATCTTTTTTTACTTTGTTTATTTCAGAGTCAAGTTCTTCCAGTTTGGCAGTATTTTCTGAAAGACTTCTTTTTTCGGCAGACAATCGGGTATTTATGTCAGCAATTTCATTTTTTGTATTATCAATATTTTCCCTATATTCTGATATTTCTGTAGATAGATTTACAAGGGCGGTTTCAGCATCTTTTTTTGAAGAATATTCAAGTTCTGAAATAATAAGCTTGTAATTGCTTTCAGCTGATGCCTTGTCAGACAAAAGTGCGGTGTAATTATCTTTGTATTTTTGATAAATTGCCTCAGCATTTTTTCGCTGTAGAGCCAGCTTTTCAAGCTTAATTTCTGCATTTTTAATATATTCAATTTTTTTGTTAAGCATCTGTTCAGTTTCGGTCTGTTTTTTTATCTGTTCATTTATATCCGAATGCTGAATTGATATGAATTTCTGAAAATCATTTTGTTCTATTTTCTGACAGAAGGTTTCTTCGATTCTGGATGAAATATCATTGTCAATTTGTCTGATTGAAGCATTTATTTTTTCTGTTTCAATTTGCAGAACAGTAAAATTGTCTTTTGCCTTATTAAAATCATTTTTAGCACTTTTCAGCTGTTCCTCATTAATATCTGTACATTCAGTTTTGCAAATATCCGGATGATTTAAACTTCCGCAGACAGGACAGGGCAAACCATCTTCAAGCTTTTCAGCCAGTATTCCTGACATATTTCTCATAAATAATAATTCTGTATTATCATACTTTTGTTTTGAATTTATATAGCTTTTTTCTGCATTTATATACTTCGGACGTTTGCTTTCAAGGGATTTTACAAGTTTTTCTTTTTCGTCAACAGAAGCCTTAAGAGAGTTTAAAATGTTCAGCATATTCTTAAGTTTTTCAATGCTAAGCCTGAATGCACCAAGATTATCATTTATTTCCTGTTTGCTTTTTACTGCTTCTTCCCACTGTTTTTTTCTTATATCGGCAGTTTTAAACTTTTCTTCCAGATCAGTAATATTATCTTGTATTGTATTTAAATTTTCAGTTATTTTCTGAACATTCAATAAAAGCTTCTGAGCTTCATCATATTTAGGAAGCAAAAGATTTATTTTATTAGCTTTAGCCTGTTTTTTTTCAATATCCGGGGCTTGCTTTTCAAGTTCCTTTAATTTCTCATTTTTTAAAGCAGAATCTTTGTTTAACTTAATAATTTCACTATTGTTTTCCGATATATTATGTAACAGATTTTCCCTTTGGTTTTCAGCAGATTTTACAGCGTCCCATAAAGGCTTTAAAATTATGAGGGCTGTTTTTCCGTTTTTTACAGCAGTCTTTTTATTTTCAATTACCGGTTTTAAATTGTCAAGAGTTTCCTTGTCTTTGTTTGCCTGTACAAGCTGTCTGAAAGCATCATTTATGGCTAATGCTTCACTTTGTTCCTGTATCAGTTTTTCATATTCTGAATTTAGTGATGTTTTTTCCTGATTCAGATGTTCAAAGCTTTCCTTATCCTTGGATATTTCCAGACTGATTAAATTTTCAGCCTGTTCCCAGCTGCCGGCATCAAAATTATCGGTAATCTGTTTCATTGAGGAAAAATCTGTAAGCATTGCTCCGCTTAAATATTGTACAGCCGAATTGACTGACAACTCACATTGACGTCTGGCATCTGCTGACATTGATTTTAATTTTTCCTGAAGATTTACTAAGTGTTCAGTACCGAAAAGCTTTCTTAATATTTCACTTCGCTGACTGCTGCCTGAAAGAATCAGTTTTTGAAATTCTCCCTGTGCTATCATGGAAACCTGTGAAAATTGTTTCCAGTCGATTCCGATTATTTCAGCGATCTGCTGATTAACTTTGGAAACACCGTCAATTATTTTGCCGTCAGGCATCGTAAGCTCTGCCCGGGCTGATTGTTTTATAGTTCCGTTGCCGCGGATTTTCCGGCGTTCATACTGTGGAATACGCTCAATATAGTAATTTTCTCCACGATGTTCAAATTCCAGAGAAACTTTTGTTTCTGTTTTATCGTCAGCAAAATGACTTCTGAATGTGTCTGCTGTTCTGGCACATCCGCTGGAATTCCCGAAAAGAGCAAATGATATGCCGTCAAAAACGGTTGTTTTTCCAGCACCCGTATCACCGCTTATAAGAAACAGACCATTTTGAATACTGCTGAAATCTATTTCCGCTGTATCTGCAAAAGGACCGAAAGCGGTCATTGAAAGCTTAATCGGTTTCATAGTTTTCCTCCTTTAAAAGTTCTTCAACTATCTTTTTCTGTTCCGGAGAAAATTCACGTCCATTCTGCATCATGAAAAAATCAGAAAAAAGTTCAAATGTTGATTTGGAGATAAAATTTTCACTGTAATGAGTTTTTATTTTTCTGTCCCGTTTGGAAAATTCCAGCTGAAGCAGATTAGGATAATATTGCCGCAGCTTTCCTATTGGGTCTGATAATATTTCATTATCAGTAATGACTGCATCAATATAATCGTCAGAAGGTTCTTTTTCTGCGGCTTCAAGAAGCTTTTCAAACGGACCTTTTACAATACGCATTTCATGGAGTGGATTTAATGGTATGAGGTCAATATGTGTTTCGTTCTTTTTATTGATTTCAACAACAGTAATGGATTTTTCCTGACTGGCTTCTGAAAATGAATATTTAAGCGGTGTTCCGCAGTATCTGATTTTTGTACCCATATTCTGAGGTTTATGTATATGTCCGAGAGCCGCATAATCGAAATCTTTGAGCAGCTGAGTGCTGATGATGTCCAGACCTCCGGCAGACTGTGTTTCAGAATCGCTGAAAGAAATACTCTGAGCAGAAGGTGCTGCAAACTGGTGAAGCACAATAGTATTTCTGTTATCATGATTTATTTTGGTATTGTCAATAATAGCCTTTAATGCCTCAGTATTGCTGTTTATTTCACAGTCTTTGAAAATGGATTTGACCTGTGACTGACGAAAAAAAGGAAGAAGATAAAAATCAAAATCGCCGTATGAGTCTTTTACAGTGACCTTTTTCATTGAGCCGTCAAATACTGACGCTATATAAATATTATTTTTCTCAAGCAGATTTCCGGCAAATTGAAGTCTTTCCGCACTGTCATGATTTCCGCTTATTATTAAAACATATATTCCCGTTTGTGCAAGGTTTGTCAGAAAACTATCCAGAAGCTCAACAGCCTCGGTTGGGGGAATACTTTTATCATAAATATCTCCGGCAATTACAATGCAGTTCGGATTATGTATTTTTATCTGCTCTGTGATCTGATTTAAAATATATTTCTGGTCATTAATAAAAGAAACGCCTTTAAAGCGTTTCCCTAAATGTATATCTGAAATATGAAAAAACTTCATTTCTTTTCCTTTCGGTTTTGTATATGGATAATTTTATTTCTGAATGTAAGGGTTATTACTCCGGCAGTAACCGGAACAATAAATATGGTCCATTTTATAATGGAATTTCTGCGATTATATATTTCATCGTAAGAAACCATTCCGATTATTATATTATCGTTATGCTTCTGATACTGTACCAATACGTCATGACCATCATGTTCGGAAGAAAACCATCCCTTTTCTTCCGGAAAATCACTTTCTGAAAACTGTGCTTTTGTACCAACAAGTGTATAATCAGTATGGCTGATATATTTGTAGTCTGAAGCCTGAATTATCGCCATATGACCGTTTTTCAGCACCGGCATTTCAGTCAGTGTTTTTGATATATCAGTAAGGTCAAGGAGATACTCAGCGTTTTCCGGAATAAATTCAATCTGAACTATTCCCGGAGCATCAAGACGTGAACATCCGGTAATAACGCTTGTATGATTATTTTCTGTATTTAAAACTGCTTCGGAAAATACCTTGTTGTCAATTGCCGGAAAAAAATCTTCATATGCCTTTTTATTTTCACTTGAGGGATTTGTACTGAATTGAATTATGCCTTTACTGTCAGTAATACTTATGATATTTGCACCGATAGCCATTCTGAGTTCTTCAAGAGAAGTTTCGTCAGTCATTATAGATTTATTTTTTGAAAGCATGATTGCAAGGACTCTTGATTTTGATTTATAATTATTATAAATTTCTTCAGTCAATTCTTTTGATTCGTAAATATTGTCGTCCAGTTTTTCACAGACCTGATCAATGCGGTCATTAAGGAGATTTCTGGTATTTGAACGGTCAATAACACCTACGGAATAAAATGCAAGAAAAATAAAAACCAGACAGCAGATTAAAGCTGAGGCAATAACAGACGTGTAAAATTTTCGGTCCATAAAATCACTACTTTCAAAATCCGGTTACAGGCGTATGAAAAAATATATATGCTTATTTTTTATAATTTTTCAGCTTTTCGTAGCTCTCATCGCTTAAAATATGCTCGATTTTGCATGCGTCCTGTTCAGCATTCTGTTCTGACACATCAAGAACTTCCATAAAAAATTTTTTAATTGTTGTATGGCGTTCATAAATTGCTTCAGCCTGCTGAAGTCCCGGACCGGTAAAAGTGATATACCCATTTATATCAACATTAATAAATCCGTTACTTTTCAGAAGTCCGACAGCACGGCTTATGCTGGCTTTGGAATAGTTAAGTTCATTTGCAATATCTATAGAACGAACCATTCCGTTTTTTCTCATTAATAATAATATAGTTTCGAGATAATCCTCTCGTGATTCGGTTTTATTCATAAATTATCCGTTTCTGCAAAAATGCACTGCTGTTCTTTTGGCGGCAGCATGCCAGATTTATATCGCCATATGATAAAAAATCATGAATCATCATAATTATATTATTTTCATTATAACATATATTTTTATTTTTTTCAACGGGCAACTTAACGTAATTTTTTTAAATAAGTTAAATTTTTACTATATGTTTTAGTGTATTTTATACAAAAAATCTGAGAAAATCCGGCGTAATATTAAAATAAAGTATTTTCAGTTTTTTATTGACTTTTTTAAAAAAAGTGATATAATTAATTAGGAATATGAAAAAAAGGTCTTTTACATTTTACAGTAAGGTGGAATCTTGATTAAATTCTGCATACCACTCTATACAGGCTTTATTCAGTGTTTCACGGCCGGGTTTATATTCACTAAAATAATCAACGGCGATTTACAGACTTTTTTCTATTGTCTGTGGGTCGTTTTTTATTGTAAAGGGGAATGAATAATGGAGTATGATTATTTGCTTTCGCTGGCTTTGATTCTGCTCAGCACCAAACTCTTCGGACTGGTAACAAAAAAAGTAAAGCTGCCCCAGGTTGTCGGCGCACTTCTTGCGGGTCTTATTTTAGGTCCGGCATGCCTTGGAATTCTTAAAGAAACTGAATTTATAAAACAGGTTTCTGAAATCGGTGTAATTGTTCTTATGTTCTGTGCCGGACTGGAAACGGATATCAAGGAACTTAAAAAAACCGGTAAGTCTTCATTTTTAATTGCACTTCTGGGTGTTATTGTACCTTTAGCCGCTGGCTGGGGAGTTGCTGCAATATTCAATAAGGAAAATGATCTTCCTACAAGCCTTATGCTTCAGAATATATTTATTGGTATTGTTCTTACTGCAACTTCTGTCAGCATCACAGTTGAAACTCTTAAGGAAATGGGACGCCTTTCTTCAAAATCCGGTAATGCGATACTGGGAGCTGCACTGATTGATGATATTCTGGGTATTATTGCACTGACTGTTGTAACTTCCTGTGCAGACAAGTCCGTAAATATCGGAATCGTAATGTTAAAAATCGTTCTTTTCTTTGTTTTCGCTATTGCTGTTGCAGTTGGATTTAATTTCCTTTTCAACAAATGGACAGGAAGATCCAAAAAGGATCTCAGAAGATATGTTATTATCGGATTTGTTTTCTGCTTGTTAATGTCATATTGTGCGGAAAAGTTCTTTGGCGTAGCCGATATTACCGGTGCATTTGTTGCCGGACTGGCATTGTCAAACGGTCCGAGAGCAACATACCTTACCAACAGATTTGAAACGCTTTCATATATGCTTTTATCACCGGTATTTTTTGCAAGTATTGGTCTTAAGGTTGTAATTCCTAAAATGAGTGCAAGTATAATTCTTTTTGCAGTTATACTGTTAGTTGTTGCCGTACTGACAAAGATTATCGGCTGCGGACTTGGTGCCAAGATATGCGGATTCAAGAACAAGGATTGCCTTAGAATTGGTATTGGCATGATTTCACGAGGCGAAGTAGCACTGATTGTTGCCAGCAAGGGTGAAGCAGTCGGACTGATGAATGAAAAATATTTCGGACCAATTGTAATCATGGTTGTAGTTACAACTATTATTACGCCTATTCTTCTGAAGTTTGTTTATAAGTCCAAAGACACTGACAAGGACAGTAAAGGTGAATTACAGGTTGACAAATTTACCAAGGGTACTGCTTTTGAAGAACATGAGCAGAGACTTATTAATGAAAATCAGTAATTTTGTATTAAAGAACCCGGATTGCTTATCCGGGTTCTTTATTATCATTTTAATACAGACAGTACCAAATATAAAGCTTGATTTAATATATGGATACATAAATAGATACATAAAGAAAAATCGGGTTTCACAAAATGAAACCCGATTTGTCCTGTGCGGTCACGCACCTGGCGGAGAGTCAGGGATTCGAACCCTGGGTCCCTTTTTGGGGGACACGAAATTTCGAGTTTCGCACCTTCGACCTCTCGGACAACTCTCCATAAAAAATTCATAAATACCAAAAGCTTTATTATTATATCATATGATGAAAAAAAAATCAAGTTTTTATAACAAATTTTTAGCAGCCTGATTGCAGTGCTATTGACTGTTTTCGTACTATATGGTATAATACGCATTGAAATTAATGCTCGGAGGATGAAAATGAAAGAAAAAAATAAAGAGGAAAAATCCGGGACAGCCTTTTTATGGATTGTATTAATTCTTATTTTGGTAGTTATAATAGTGTCCGGAATTAAACTTTTATCCGGACATGATGATACACAGGCTAATGCAGATCAAAATACTGTAACAGATAATAATTCTTTGACCGAATCATCGCAAACAGAGGAGTATGCTCAAACAGAGGAAACAACTGAAAAAAATTCTGTGCCTTTGACAATCAATATCAGCGATGCGGATGTTTACAGTCAGACAGCACTGCTGACAGATCTGAATGGAAATATGATATACGGAAAAAATGAAGATCTGCAGATTTATCCGGCTTCACTTACAAAAATAATGACGGTAATAGTTTCCCTTGAAAATATATATAATCTGGATGAAAATGTTATTATTCCCGGAGATATATATGAATATATAGAATATGAGGAAGCGTCAACAGCCGGATTTTCTGCATATGAAAGTGTGACTTACAGAGATCTTCTTTATGGTGCATTGCTGTCCTCCGGGGCAGAATGCTGTCTGACACTGGCTGAATATATAAGCGGTTCCGAGGATGCTTTTGTTGCACTTATGAATGAAAAAGCTGAAGAGCTGGGAATGGATGATACTCATTTTACAAATTCAGTGGGACTTCATAATTATAATCATTATTCAACTGCATCAGATATCTCAAAACTTTTGATTTATGCATTGAATAATGATGAGTTTTATGAAATTTTTACCAGTCAGAACTATTACACCGAAACGGATTATAATCCATATGGTATTACTCTGTACAGTACTATGTTTTCAGAACTTGATTCAGATGAATTTGCAGGGGGTGTCTTTTTAGGCGGAAAAACAGGCTATACCAGTGAAGCAGGGCTTTGTCTTGCTTCCTGTGCAGAAATAGACGGTGAAAAATATATTCTTGTAACTACTGGTGCTGAGGGTACTCATTATACTGATCCACTTCATATTTACGACCATGTTAATATATATGAGTCATTGGCATCAGTGATAGATCCTGATTTGGTACACAGCTATGATTATACTGAATCAACACAGCAGGATTATTATTCTGATTACTATGATCAGAACGATCAGAATTATCAGGACTATGAAGAAGATTCATATTATTATGATGATGATTATTATGAGGACAACCAGTATTATGAGGATTCGGAATATTATTATGACGGCTATTGACATATATACACTTTAATAAAATTAAAATAGCGGAGGTTTGTATGAACAAGGCAGAAAAAGCCAAGGATTTATTTAAGAAAGGGTATAACTGTTCTCAATCAGTTCTGGGGGCATTTGCTGAAGATCTGGGAATGGATTTTGACACAGCAATGAAACTTTCTTCATCATTTGGCGGAGGAATGGGAAGAATGCGTGAAGTATGCGGAGCTGTAAGCGGAATGTTTATGGCGGCAGGTTTAAAATACGGTTATTGTTCTCCTGATGACAGAACCGGCAAAACTGAACATTACAAAAGAATTCAGGAACTTGCGGAAAAATTTAAAGAAAAGAATCATTATATCGTCTGCCGTCAGCTTCTGGGAATTGATGGAAATGATACAAGCCATGTTCCATCTGAAAGAACAGCAGAATATTATAAAAAACGTCCGTGTGCTGAATTGGTGGGAGATGCTGCGGAAATACTGGAAGAATATTTTAAAAATAATGAGTGATTAGTTTTATCTTAAAACTATTTGACATTTTGCAGTAAATAATGCCTTGAATTTAAGTCGATTTCGGCAGAAAATACATACCCGAAAAGCTTGACAAAAAAATAACAATATGGTATAATGACATTGTTAAGAAATTAACAATGCATAATGAAATAAAAAATTATTTTATATTTTCAGGAGGATTGCATTATGGCTAAGAAAGAAGAAGCTCAGAAGACTGCTGAACAGCCTCAGATCGACCCGAAGGTAATGATAGACGGTCTGGTTGAAAAGGCTAAGGTTGCTCTTGACGAGTACATGAAGCTTGACCAGGAACAGATTGACGCAATTACCAAGGCGGCAGCTCTTGCAGGTCTTTCCGCACAGATGGAACTTGCAAAAATGGCTGTTGATGAAACAGGCAGAGGTATTTTTGAAGATAAGGTTACAAAAAATATTTTTTCAACAGAATATATCTGGCACTCAATTAAGTATGAGAAGACAGTTGGCGTGATTGAAGACAACGTAGACGAAGGATACGTTGAAATCGGCGAACCTGTAGGTATCGTTGCCGGCGTTACACCAGTAACAAATCCTACATCAACAACAATGTTTAAGGCAATCAGCTGCCTGAAAACCAGAAACCCGATTATTTTCGGATTCCATCCAAATGCACAGAAATGCTCTGTAAGAGCTGCTGAAATTATCAGAGATGCCGCTATTGCAGCCGGTGCTCCTGAAAATTGTATTCAGTGGATTGAACATCCTTCAATTGATGCTACAGGACTTCTTATGAATCACCCTGATGTAGCAACAATTCTCGCAACAGGCGGTCCGGGAATGGTTAAGGCTGCTTACTCAGCTGGTAAGCCGGCACTCGGCGTCGGTCCTGGCAACACACCTTGCTACATTGAAAAAACTGCTAAACTGAAACAGGCTGTTAATGATCTTATTCTTTCAAAATCATTTGATAACGGTATGATATGTGCTTCAGAACAGGCTGCTATCATTGATACAGAAATTTATGATGAAGCAGTTGCATTCATGAAGGAACATGGCTGTTACTTTGCAAAGCCTGATGAAATCCAGAAGATTCAGGATGTTGTAATCAATGTTGAAAAAATGGCGGTTCAGCCTTGGGTTGTCGGACAGTATCCATGGCAGATCGCTGAAAAGGCTGGTATCACAATCCCTAAGGAAACTAAGGTTCTTTGTGTTGAACTGGGCGGTACAAATGCTGAAAAATATCCTCTGGCACTTGAAAAGCTTTCACCTGTTCTTGCTGTTGTTAAGGCAGATACAACAGACCATGCATTTGAAATGTGTGAGGAAATGTTAAAGCACGGCGCAGGTCATACAGCTGTTATTCATTCTTCTGATGACGCACTTATTGAAAAGTACGGCGAAACAATGAAGGCAAGCCGTATAGTTGTTAACTCACCTGCATCATTCGGCGCTATCGGTGATGTTTATAATTCAATGGCTCCTTCACTGACACTTGGCTGCGGTTCTTACGGTAAAAACTCTGTATCAGAAAACGTTACAGTTAAGAATCTTATTAACAGAAAGAAAGTTGCTAAGAGGAGATTGAATATGCAGTGGTTTAAGGTTCCAGAAAAGATTTATTTTGAACCAGGCTCAGTTCAGTATCTTGCAAAGATGCCTGACATTCACAGAGCTATGGTTGTTGCTGACCCTGGTATGATTCAGTTCGGATATATTGACAGAGTAACATATCAGCTCAATAAAAATGCTAACAAGCCTACAATTGAAATCTTCAGTGAGGTTGAACCGGATCCGGATCTTACAACAGTACGTAAGGGCGTTGACGTTATGAATTCATTCCAGCCTGACGTTATTATTGCTCTCGGCGGCGGTTCTGCAATGGATGCTGCTAAGGCTATGTGGCTGTTCTATGAAAATCCGGATGCTGACTTTATCGGCATGGCTCAGAAGTTTATGGATATCCGTAAGAGAGTTTACAAGTTCCCGAAGATGGGTAAAAAAGCTAAGATGGTTTCAATTCCTACAACTTCCGGTACAGGTTCAGAAGTTACTTCTTTTGCTGTTATTTCAGACAAAAGCAAGAACATGAAGTATCCTCTCGCTGACTATGAGCTGACACCTGATGTAGCTATCATTGATCCTGAATTTGTATATACAGTTCCTAAGGCATCTACAGCATTTACAGGTCTTGACGTTCTGACACATGCAATTGAAGCTTATGTTTCAGTTCTTGCAAATGATTATACAGACGCTCTGGCACTTCACGCAATTAAGCTTGTATTCAAATATCTCCCAAGCTCATATCATAATGCTGATGAGCTTTCAAGAGAAAAAATGCACAATGCTTCCTGTATCGCAGGTATGGCATTTACAAATGCGTTCCTGGGTGTTAACCACTCACTGGCTCACAAGCTCGGCGGTGAATTCCATATTCCTCATGGTCTTGCAAATGCTTATCTGCTGCCGCATGTTATTGAATACAATGGTGAACCTACACCTACAAAATTTGCTGCATGGCCAAAATATGACCATTATATTGCTCCTGAACGTTACGCTGAAATCGCAAAAATGATGGGCTTTGTACCTCAGAATGCAACAGCTCAGGAAGGTGTAAAGGCTTTGGCTGATGCTGTTAGAAAACTTATGACAGAAGTAAATATTCCTCTTACAATTAAGGAAGCAGGAGAAAAGGACAGCAGATCCTATATTGATCCTAAGACTTATGAAAATGCTCTTGATGATCTGGCATATAAGGCATTTAATGACCAGTGTACAACTGCTAACCCACGTCTGCCTAGAATTGAAGAACTCAAGAAGCTTTACAGACTTGCATATTACGGCAAAGAACAGTAATTTATAATATATTTTTGATGATAAGGCACTTTGTTTTTACAAGGTGCCTTAGCTTTATAATTTGCGTAGCTATTCATTTTACAAATTCAATTAAATTATAAAAAAATTAAAAAAAATTTTGTGATATTTATAGATTTTTTTAAAAAATTATAAAATAAATTTTAAAAACTATAGACAAAATTTAAAAAATGTTGTATAGTAATAATAGGAATAATTTTTATTTATGGTTGGCGAAATCTGTATTGTTTTAGTACAAATTGTCACAAAAAATTCGCCGAATGAATGCGGAATATATGGAATATATATAACAATGCCATATTTCTTGAAAAGGAGAATCCCCCATGACGGACAAAGAACTTCAGAAGCTCAGACGTCCTGAACTTCTTGAAATAATGCTTAATCTTAAATCGGATCTGGATAAAGAAAAGGAAGAAAATCAAAAGCTCAAAAAACAGCTTAACGAAAAATCAATTGCCTTGGATAAGTCCGGAAATATTGCGGAAGCAGCACTGGAACTCAACGGCGTTTTCAAGGCTGCGCAGGAGGCGGCAGATGTATATCTTAACAATATAAAAAAAATGCACAGTGATCAGGAAACTATTTATAATGATACTATCTCCAAAGCAAAGCAGGAAGCCGCAGATATTATTGCACAGGCTCAGAAAGAAGCTTATGATCTGAAAAATAAAACTGAAATTGAATGCCGCGGCAAACGTGCGATGACAGATGATGAATGCAGCAGAAAGATTAGTGAAACAAATATTCAATGTCAGAATAAAATAAAGGAAATCAAGGAAAAATGTACTGCAATTTCGTCTCTTGACAGCCACATTGCTTCGTTCTTTAATGACAGTATTATTAAAGAAATATCTGAACAGGAAAAAAATCCGGTTTGAACAGCTAGAAGTGAGGCACTTGAAATGTCAGATAAACTTAATGATAGTACCCCTTCTGCAAGCCAGATTCAGGCGGAACTGAAAAGAATCCGTCATAAAAGGGAATACGGAAGAATGCTCAGAGGAACTGTTTTTACTCTCGTAGCTGTGGCAGCAGCAGCAGTTCTTATTTCAACCCTTTTTCTTCCGGTTCTGAGAGTTACAGGATCAAGCATGGAAACTACATTATACGGAAGCGATCTTGTACTTTGCAGAAAGGGAAGCAGTTTTGAAACCGGCGATATTGTGGCTTTCTATTTTAATAATAAAATACTTCTTAAACGTGTTATAGGAACATCGGGAGATGTAATTGATATTTCCGATGACGGAACGGTGAGTGTAAACGGAAAGGAAATAGACGAACCGTATTTAACTGACAAGGCACTGGGTGAATGTGATATAGAATTGCCTTATCAGGTACCTGAAAACAGAATATTTGTAATGGGCGATCATCGTTCCACTTCTATTGACAGCCGATCATCTGTTGTAGGATGTATAGCAGATGAGTATATTGTGGGAAAAGTAATTTTCCGTGTATGGCCATTTGAAAGGTTTGGCGTGATAAAATAAGAAAGGGGGAATGAGGTATGCAAAACATCAATAATATAGTACAGAATTTTTTACATAAGCATAAGAATGATCAGCGTTATTTATTTGTATTGATTCTCCTTTCTGTAATGGTTATTGCAATTGTTTGTTCCAGTCTTATTACTCCTGCGGTCAGTATGACAGGGGAACTTGTCTGTCAGAAGGAACAGCATACTCATAGTGAAGATTGTTATGCCGAAACTCTTATTTGCACTGAAGACACGGAAGGTCACCAGCATAGTGAAGACTGTTATACTACAGAAACAAAGCTTGTCTGCGGTCTGGAAGAAGATGAAAATCATACTCATTCAGACGAATGCTATACTACTGAAACAGTTCTGAATTGCGATATACCGGAAAAAGAACCTCATACGCATACGGCCGAATGTTATGAAAGAGAACTTATATGCGGCAAGGAAGAACATACGCATACCGATGAATGCTATAAATCCCCTCCAGCGGAAACTGAAAGTACAAAAGAAGCAGAAGAAGAAACTCAGACAGATGAAAATCCGGAAGAAACAGAAAAAAATGAACCGGAAGTAATTATAATTGATCCTATTGACGCAGAACGTGACACGCTTTTAAATTCAGTTAAAGTCAAAACTTTTAAATCAAGGAATACTTATTCAGTTAACGGTAATGTTACAGTCATAGATGAAATCAGCGTGGATTTCGGCAACTTTATAAAAAGTGTTACACATAAAGAGGTCGCCGGAGCTTCAAGTCAGACAAATGTTAAAACTGTAAAATTTACTATTAACTATAATCTGCCGGAAAATACTCTTATGAACAACAGTACTAACAGACAGATTCACTGTCTGCTTCCTGACAATGTTGTTATTACTGAAGAAAAATCCGGTATCGTAAGAAAAGAAGGTCAGGAAATCGGTACATACAAAATTACTGACGACGGATATATTATTATCGATTTTGACCAGAACTTTGTTAAAGACGGAAGTGCATCAATTTCCGGTGACATCTCATTTAATGCAGATGTTTACAAGACAGATGAGAACAGTAACTATGAAACAGTTACTATCGGAAGAGTTTCTGATAATATTCCGTTTCTTCAGGAAACTGCTCCATCAAATGATTTGTCAGTAAACAAGTTATACAATGGATATGACAGAAGTACAAAAAAGGTCTCTTATACAGTTGAAATAAAAAGCTATAATGGCAGCGGTGATGGAAATATCACTGTTACAGACAGTTTTCCTTCATACATTAACAGAAGCCTTATTCATCTTGACTGGAATGATGGTGATACAGCTGTTTTCACAAAAACAGCTTCTGATGGAAGTACTTCTGAAGTAAGCGGAACTGTCAGCGTCGCAGATGACGGAACAGTTACTATAACAGGTCTTCCGGCACTGGGAACAAATGAATCCTATTCGATTGATTACACCGCCAGTCTGACTCCGGGTACTCAGGATACACTTATCAAAGCTGATAACAGTATTTCTGTATCAAACGGAACACTGACTGATGAAAAAACCTGCTATGCCGAAGCAGCAGTAAACTGCGGTATTACTAAAGAAGGCAAGTATAATGACAGGTCTGATATGGTTGAATGGACAATTAGTGTTACCAATCCTTTCGGGGATGCTCTTGACGGATATTCCATATCAGATGATATGCTGGGAATTACGGTAAATGGTCTGAAAATCAAAGACTCAAACGGCAATATTATCGAAACACTGGATGACTCTAATAACTGGTCGGGTACAACCGGAAGTCTTGATAAAAGTACTAATACTTTTTCATTCAGTGCTTCATCAAACGGAGCTAAATATACTTTGGTTTATGAAACAAAGCTGCCGGATCGAAGCGCTATTGCTGATAATACTGTAAGCAATAAGGCTGTTCTGAAAAACGGAGACACAGAAATAAATGCTCCTCAGGCAAATGCAAGTATATGGGCAGATCGCCAGTATGTTAACAAAAGTTGCCGATCTTCTTCATACGATGCATCGGGGAATGTTATAATTGACTGGCTTGCAAAGCTTGAATTTCAGACCGGTGACTTTAATGGTCAGACTTATAATGATACAATGACTGCTGACAGCAATTATCATTACATGACATCTCAGCAGAAGGATGCTTTAAATCTCGTTGGCTACAAATCTGATTACTCTATGGTAAATCTTGAGAAGGACACCGATTATACAATTAAATGGTATGATGTAAATGGCAATGAGATTGCAAATGATACAGATGACATTTATTCATTTGAAATAGTATTTGCGGATACTGATAAAATCAGCGAGCTTTGTGATATCTATATTTATTACTCGGCTATGGGCATCACAGAAAACATGACCGAGGGCAGTGAAAGACTATTTTCAAATAAGGCTGAATTTGCAGGTATTGAATCAACTGCTCAGTACAGGGAATATAAAAAAGAACCATTCAGCAAATTTGATTGCAGTATATCAAATCAGATTTCAAGCAGTAATGAAACATATCACAATACAAATGACCTTGAAAAAGATGAAAATGGTAATATAATTCTGAAATGGTATATTGATGTAAATGAAAGCCATTATTTCCTTGCAGATACTGATGCTGTTATGACTGACATTCTTCCAGCCGGTACAGTTTTAAATGAAAGATCTGTCCGGTACGGAGACTGGAGTACAGGAAATTATAGTCTTGTTGAAAACAGTACAATGACTTATACAATTTCTGAAAATGAAAACGGTCAGCAGATTGTTGAATTTACTGTTCCGGGTTCACTGCATAACGGAAACAAATTCAGAATTGATTATTCAGTTACTGTTTCAGAAGAATATATGAAGCAGAATAAAGATGCAAGAGGACGCACTTCATTTAAGAATACTATTACTGACGGAATTTATACTTCAGAACAAACACAGGTTTTAGAGCGTTCTTTGATTACAAAGACAGGTTCTGATCCAAGTGACAGCTATGACGGATATATCAACTATTCAATTGATGTTAATCCTAAGGCGGAACTTCTTTCAAATAATGGTAAAATTACTGTAAGCGATAAGATTAATTATCAGTATAATGCTTTTGTTCCTACATTAGTAGAAGTAAAAATATACAGTGTGGAAACTGACAGCAATGGTATTGAACAGCTCACAGAGCTTGATCCGTCAAAATATAATTTAAGCTATGCAAATGATGGTATTGATGCAACATTCAAAGTTGAACTTCCGGATAAAACTCATCTGAAAATTCATTACAGATATCATTGTGTTTACAAAAATCCTGAATGGTTTGAACCTAATGACAACGGTGTTGACATTTACAATTCAGCTGTTCTGGAATTTGACAGCAGCAGCCAGAATGCTTCATATACTGACAGATATTATCTGAACAATGAAAGTGCAGCACATGCTATTGCAGATGACTATCTGAAAATTGAAAAGGTTGATGCAGACAACTATGGTGTAAAGCTTTCAGGTGCTGAATTTTCACTTTACAAGTGGGACGGCACTCAATGGCTGGTAATGACAAATATAACAAGTGCTGATGACGGAAGCAAGATTCCGGAATGGAGTGCTGAAACCACAGGTGGTTCAGAAGGGGAACAGACTGCAGCTTATAATATTTCTACAGGAAGTGACGGAAAGGCAATGCTTCCGGAAGTTGAAGACGGGGTACTTTATAAAATAGTTGAGGCTAATGCTCCGACCGATTATATCAAATCAATAATTCCTCATTATTTTGCAGAAAACAGCTGCCCGACTTCTTTGCCGTCAGATGTTAAAACTGCAGATGTGAAAGTTCTCTTAAAAGGTGGAATTATTACAATCACAAATGAAAAGATGCAGAAAACAGAAATAGAAGTTCAGAAATTCTGGCACGATCCTCCGGGATTTTCCGGTATTCATGATCCTGTTGAGGTTGAGCTGTTTCAGTCTAAAAAAGATCCGTCTGGTAAGATTGATGGTCCGGAAATTATATTTAATTTTCATGATAATCAAGATAATCATATTACCAGATCATTCACAGTTCAACGTGGTGCAGATTTAGTAATTGATATTCGAACATTTATGTCATGGTATAAATCCTATCCAACAATTTATCTTACTAAAAATGGAACGACTGAAGAAGTTAATATTTTCAACAATAATGTGGATGGATTCTCATGGAATGCAAATGCAAATTGGTCATGGTTTACGGAGCGTCCTGATGGATGGCAATATATTGAAGAAGATTATTCAACATATATTTTAGGGTTCAGTAATGTAACAACTGATATGATATGGGATATAACCTTCGATTATGCACGTGAAATATCTGATTATGCTGTATTTATCGGAAATGAGGAAATGGGTGTTCCTATAACCGGTATCCCGGATGATGCTGTTTCAGTTGGCACTGCATTATTAACAAACGATAACAGCTGGTCATATAAGTGGGATAATATTCCTGCAACTGATGAATTCGGATATAATTACTATTATTATGTCAGAGAGAATACAACAGTTACAAGCTATACCCCAAGCTATGATAATAACGGAGCAAACAATGGCATCATTTATATTACAAACAGAGGCGAAGGATATACAAATGAAATGCCTGAAACAGGAGGAACCGGAAATAAACATATTATAATTATCGGTGTAATATTAATTTCAGGTTCATCTGCATTTTACCTCCTCAGTAAGCGGCGCAGAAGACGTAAGGAACGTTTTAAATCACGCTGTTAAAATAAAATTTTTAAATGGAAAGGAAATGATTTTATGAAAAAAACCAGACGCTTTTTAAGTATTATGCTTATTGCAGTTATGACATTTTGCTTAAGTGCATTTTCCGCTTCTGCCGATGATTTTACTATTACTGTTACAAATGAAAATACGGCAGTGTCAATTGATGGTATAGAGTACAAAGCATATAAAGTGTTCAATGTTACTTTTGACCTTAGTGCTGATGCGTACACTTATAGTACTGATAATACCTGTCTTAGCACAAATTATGGTTCATACAATATCAATAATATTAGTGAATCCAATGCACAGGAATTCGGTAATTATGTGTACACAACATTTATAAAGGATCAGACAGTTGCAGATACAGTAAATCAGGGCAGTGCAACAGCTTCCGGACAGTCTGCTGTTATTACAGTTCCGTCTGCGGGATACTATGTAGTTTTCGGTACTGCTAAGAATTTAAGCGGCAATGCCGGAGATGATGTTGTTACATCACTTGTAATGCTTGATACAGCTTCTCCAGATGCAAACGTTAAAACTAAGCTTGATGCACCGTCACTTACTAAAAAGATTCAGCATAATGATGATGATTCATGGGGTGTTGTAGGCGATAACCAGATTGGTGATGTTGTTAATTTCCGCCTCGAATCAAAGGTTCCGGACCTTAATGGTTACAGTGACTATACTTATGTTATCCATGATACTATGACCAGCGGTCTTGGATTCAATCAGGGTTCAGTATCTGTAAAGGTTAATGACACTGATGTACTTGCTTCATCATATTATACAGTTAATGCTGTGGCAGGAGGACAGGCACTTACTGTTGATTTTGACATCAATAAGGCTGTTACAGATGGTGTGATCGCAAAGAATGATGTTCTTTATACATATTATTCTGCAACACTTAATACCAGTGCCTTAGTATCTGGCGGTGCAGTTGACACAACAAATCACAATGACAATACAGCTTATCTTGAATATTCCAATAATCCTTATGATACATCATCAAATGGAAGAACACCTGATTCAAAAGTTTATGACTGGACTTATCAGTTTACAATCAATAAGGTTGATAAAAATGGAAATCCATTAAAGGGTGCAGGCTTCACAGTTAAGGATAATGACACAGTTATAAAATTTACTAAAAAAGACGGAACAAATTATGTCGTTGACCCGAACGGAAGTGTAACAGAAATAGTAACTGATGCAACCGGTTCATTTACAATTCTTGGTCTGGACGATAATACAAAGTATACACTGGAAGAAACAACTGTTCCAAGCGGATACAGCAAATGTGAAGATGTTGATGTGACATTTGCTTCAACTTATAATACAGACGGCAATGAACTTTCAACTCTTACAGCTACTGTAAATAATGCCAAGGAGCATTCGGGTCTTACTGCTAAAATCGAAAACCTTTCAGGCTCAAAGCTTGTAGGTACTGGCGGTATAGGTACGACAGTTTTCTATGTAGTCGGTGGAGTTATAATGGTCGGTGCAGCTGTTATCCTTATTACCAGAAAACGTATGAAGAACAAGGGAATGTAATTTTATTTGTAAGTTAAAAAATCAGTCCATAAATATCGTTTGTCCGCAGAGACTTCTCTGCGGACAGCGTTAGGGAGCGTCTCATGAAAGCTAAGAGAAAAAATTCTATATCTACAATAATTTTAATACTGTTTTTTTTCGTGGGACTCTCCGTAATGCTGTATCCTTCAGTAAGCGACTACTGGAATTCAAGAGCCCAGAACCATGCGATTGAAAATTATGATCAGATTTTGAATAACATGGAAGGCGCTGATTACCGCAGAATGCTGACAGCTTCCAAAAACTATAATAAAAAGCTGAAAGCTCTGCCATCTCCGCTTGAAAACTATGATGAAATAGAGGGCTATGAGAATACACTGGATGTAACAGGCACAGGTATTATGGGATATATAACAATACCCAAAATAAATGTTGAGCTTCCTATATATCATGGAACGAGTGATGAAGTACTTAACGTGGCTGTGGGGCATATTCAGGGGTCAACTCTTCCTATAGGAGGATCAGGTACTCACTGTGTTATATCTGCCCACAGAGGACTCCCGTCGGCAAAGCTTTTCAGTGACCTTGATCAGCTGGATATAGGAGATACTTTTACTATTACCGTTCTTGATGAAGTTTTAACATATTCTGTGGATAAAATATCTGTTGTAAAACCTGATGAAACTGATAATCTTAAAATTTCTGACGGAAGGGATTATGTGACTCTTGTTACATGTACGCCATACGGCGTTAATACGCACCGCCTGCTTGTAAGAGGCACAAGAATTGAAACAGCATCACAAGCTTCAGTCAGAGTATCGGCTGATGCAGTTCAGGTTGAACCGATTCTGGTGGCTCCAGCTATTGCGGCACCGTTTCTTTTAATATTATTTGTAATTTTAATGGCAGGCGGATTCCGGAAAAAAAGAAACCCAAAGGATGGTGACAGCTTTGAAAAAGAAGATTTCTAAGTATTTAATTATTTGTCTGACCTTGATTATTTTCAGCTGTTTTCCGGTTTCGGCTGAGGGTGATAAAGCAGATACACTTACAATAACGTGTCAGAAGGAAGACGTAGTATTAAGTGATATGACATGGAGTATTTACAGAGTGGCGGATATTTCATCCGGAAAAAAATATACTTTTACTGAAACCTTCAGTAAATATCCGGTGTCTATTAATAACCTGTCCACATCTCAGCTTCAGGCAGCAGCAGTAACTCTTGAAACATATGTACAGGCAGATAAAATAACACCCCTAAAAACTGGTAAGACAAACGAGGATGGAAAAATTGTGTTCAGCGGACTTGATTTCGGACTTTATCTTATTACCGGCGAATCAGTGGTAGTGGATGATATGTATTACATGCCGTCTCCGTCTCTGGTTGAACTTTCTGATGATGACAGTACCGGAATTGACTGGAGATATGATGTTAATACTGTTCCCAAACTTAAGGTTATGCCGGCATCAATGAGAATTTACAATTTTGACTGTACTGTAAAAAAAATCTGGACTAATGATGATGTGAACAGCCGTCCGGAATCTGTTAAAGCTGTACTGCTTAAAAATGGTGTGGAATATGACAGTGCAGTATTAAATGAAAGCAATAATTGGGAGAATGTCTGGGAGAATCTTTCGTCTGAATATAAATGGTCAGTTGTTGAAGAAAATGTACCGGCAAATTATAATGTAACATATACAGAAAATGAAATTATGGTAAATAACAATATAGACAGTGATAAGGAATTTGTGATTAATAATACTTATGCTCCTGTTCCTGTTCCTGTTCCTGTTTCTGTTTCTGCTGCACTTACTGAGCCGGTTTCTGTAACATCAGCTGAAACAAATACTCAAAAGCTTCCGCAAACAGGACAATTATGGTGGCCTGTTCCGGTAATGTCAGCAGCGGGACTTATCATGCTTTCTGCCGGATGGAAAATAAATTCTGACAAGAGGCATAAAAATGAAAAGTAAAATCGGAGTAATATTTATTATAACTGGGGCAGTGCTTATTGCATCGGCATTGTCCCTTGTTTTCTATAACATACATACTGACAAAAGTGCTGAGGATTATTCTTTAAAAATTCTTGAAGAGCTTGAACACCAGATTCCTGAACTTGAAAATCCTTTTGATGAAATAAATTCAGTTGACAATCAGCTTGTTCCTGATAAAGATATGAAGCTTCTGACAGCGGACGGACATAATTATATAGGGATTTTACATATACCGTCTCTGGATATCAAGCTTCCGGTAATGAATAAATGGGATTATGATAATCTGAAACTTGCACCATGCAGGTACAGCGGAAATATTAATGAAAATTCGATGATAATTGCCGGACACAATTATTCCAGTCATTTTGGAAAACTCAAACAGCTTAAGGAAAATGATGATATATACTTTATAGATGCAAACGGAAACGTTTATGCATATAAGGTATCTGAAATTGAAATTCTTAGCGGAAATGATACTGGTAAAATGAATTCTGGTGACTGGTCTCTGACGCTTTTTACATGTACATTAAGCGGAACAGAGCGTGTAACTGTTAGATGTGACCTGTCAAAATAAAATATTTATTGATATGCTTATTATTCATCTTCTCTTTTATACAAAAAAATTATCCGAATGTAAATTTATTTTTATATTTGTCAAAAAAATACACTATAATGAAAGCGATTTTGTGATTTATGTCATTGACAGTTCAGAAAATATATGGTAAAATTCCAATATAGTGATTGAAAGGATGGTAATTTGCATGAAAATTACAAAGAAGATTTTAGGTATTGCTATGTCTGCACTTTGCTCTGTAAGTGTGATTGCAGGCGGCAGTTCATTCTCTGTTGCTGAAGCAGTAAAATACAGCAGTGAATATACTGATGGCAATTTGAAGTATGTTAAAGTCGATTTTGATGAAGATGGTACTTATGATTATGTTCAGATAACAGGATGTGTTGACGGGGCTGAAACTGTAAATATTCCGCCGACTGAAGAAAGCCTGCCTGTAAAGGATATTGCTGCTTTTGCATTTGGAGGTGCTGACAGTTTATATGATATAACTGTAAGCTCAAGCAATAGTTATTTCAGTGCTGACGGAGGCGTTTTATTCAATAAGGATAAGACAACAATTTATTGTTACCCAATGGGTAAAAAGGGTACTTCCTACAGCATTCCAAGCGGTGTAGCAACTGTTGGAATAGGAACTTTTTATAACTGTGCAAATCTTACAGAAATTAAAATACCAAACAGCGTAACAGCTATAGATGGATATGCATTTTATAATTGTGCAGGTCTTACAAGTATATCATTAGGTAATGTTCAGAGCGTCGGAAACAACGCATTTTCTGGCACAGGAATTATGAATAATCAGATTATAAATAAGACCGGTCCATTATATTATGCAGATACATGGGTAATTGCATGTGACTCTGATATCACATCCGTTATGGATGAATCTACTCCTATTAAGGCTGGTACAAAAGGAATTGCAGATTATGCATTTTATGACAGCAATAAGCTTGCAAAGGTAGTTATACCAGAAAGCGTGCTTTATATTGGCGCAAGTTCATTTGCAAACTGCAGTGAGCTGTCAAGCTTGTCAATTCCAAGCAAGGTTACAAGTATAGGAAACAATGCTTTTGAATCTTGTGTACAGCTGACAGAATTAATTATACCAGACAGCGTAAAGACAATTGGAATTGGTGCTTTTAATAAATGCTCAAAGCTTACAACTATTCAGCTTCCGGCTAATATTAAAACTATTGAAAATAGCGTGTTTAAGAATTGTACAAGTCTGGTAAGCGTTGACATTCCAAGCAGTGTCACAAGTATCGGGGCAGAAGCATTCTATGGCTGTTTAGGATTAACGAATATAACTATCAAAAATGCAAAGTGTGAAATTTATGATCATCCAAATACTATAAGTGATACTGCAACTATTTATGGTTACGCAGGTTCTACTGCAGAAACTTATGCTACAAATTTCAAGAGAACTTTTTCTGAACTGGCTGGTCAGAGCGGTCTTCGCGGTGACGCTAATGAAGACGGAGTTGTCAATGTAAGAGATGCAGCGTTTATTGCAAGAAAGCTTGCAGAACAAAAGATAAGTGAACTTCCTGATTTTGCTGACTATAACAATGATGGAACAGTAAATGTTCGTGACGCAGCAGCAATTGCAAGAGATCTTGCAAATGGAGTATTATAAGTTTGATAAAATAACAGATATTTTCCCGGAGGTTTTGCCTCCGGGTTTTTTGTTTTATCAAAAATTCTTTAAAATGTGATTTATCTATTGAAAGTAGGTTATATTTTGTGCTATAATAAAATATAAATATGTTTTTGAGGAAGTGTTTTTTTGCGGATACTTGGCATTGATCCCGGATATGCTATTGTGGGTTTTGGTGTTACTGATTATTCCGGAATGAATTTTGCACCTGTTGAATACGGAGCGATACTTACCGAGGCTCATACAGATTTTTCTGAACGCCTTAAATGCATTGCTGATGATATGGACTTTATTTTTGAAAAATTTGAACCGGACTGTATGTCAATAGAAAAATTGTTTTTTACTAATAATCAGAAAACCGCTATTGATGTGGCTCAGGCAAGAGGGGTAATAGTACTGTCAGCCGTAAGGCACAGTGTTCCGGTATTTGAATATACTCCGCTACAGGTAAAACAGGCAGTTGTAGGCTATGGAAAGGCTGAAAAAAAACAGGTTATGGATATGACAAGACGTATTTTAAAATTGGAGCAGATACCAAAGCCGGATGATGCTGCTGATGCTCTGGCACTTGCCATATGTCATGGGCACTGCTGCAAAGGCATAAGATAATATTGAAAATGAGTAAGGTGAAATAAATGATTTACAGTGTCAGAGGAAAACTTATACATAAAGAACCGTTTCTTGCTGTGGTAGAATGTGCCGGAGTGGGATATGCATGTCGTACAACATGCGTTACATCGTCGCAGTTGGGAGAAATCGGAACAGAAGCAAGCCTTTATACTTATTTATATGTAAGAGAAGATAATGTAGAGCTTTTCGGTTTTTATTCAATTCAGGAACTGAACTGCTTTAAAATGCTCATATCCGTTTCCGGAGTAGGTCCCAAGGCGGCACTTTCCATTCTTTCGGATGTTGATCCTCAGAGATTTGCCCTTACTGTTGCTTCCGGGGACAGCAAGGTATTTACCAAAACAAAAGGGGTAGGTCCAAAGCTTGCCCAGAGAATAGTACTGGAGCTTAAAGATAAGATAGCCAAAGAAAATATTTCGGCTGCAGATATCAAAGCCTCCGGAAATGTTTTTGTGCCTTCAGGAGACAACTGTTCTGAAGCAGTTTCAGCTCTTATGGTTTTAGGATTTTCTCAGGAAGAAGTAGCTTCTGCGGTTTCTAAAATAGATCCTTCTCTGGAAGCCGGGGAAATTGTAAAGCAGGCATTGAAAATCATTGGCAGAAAATAATAATATTCCTGTGTGAACAGGTTTTATAACATGGAAAGGTGAAAACAAATTGATAGAAACAGGAGATATGGAATTTGAAAGCAGAGCTGTTGCCCCTGAATATACAGAAGCGGACGCCGAAACGGAATTTTCCCTCCGCCCTAAAACCCTTTCAGAATATATAGGACAGGATAAAGTAAAAGAAAATCTTGCTGTATATATTGAAGCGGCAAAGCGCAGGGGAGATCCTCTGGATCACGTTCTGCTTTATGGTCCGCCGGGACTGGGAAAAACTACTCTTGCAGGAATTATTGCTCATGAAATGGGGGCAAATTTAAGAATAACCACAGGTCCGGCTATAGAAAAACCGGGGGATCTGGCAGCACTTCTTACAAATCTTTCAGCAAATGACGTTTTGTTCATTGATGAGATTCACAGGCTTTCCCGTGCTATTGAAGAGATATTGTATCCGGCACTGGAGGATAATGCACTGGATATTGTAATAGGCAAAGGACCGTCTGCACGCTCAATTCGTGTTGATCTTGAGAAATTTACTCTTGTGGGAGCTACGACACGTGCGGGACAGCTTACATCTCCGCTGCGTGACCGTTTCGGCATAACTCAGCGACTGGAACTTTATACCAACGAACAGCTAAGCGATATTATAAGACGAAGCAGCAGTATTCTCGGAATATCCTGTACAGTTGACGGTGCACTTGAAATAGCAAAGCGCTCACGAGGAACGCCGAGAATTGCAAACAGGCTTTTAAAAAGAGTAAGAGACTTTGCCGAAGTTATGGGAGATGGTGAAATCACGGCGGATATTGCCCTGATTGCTTTAAACAGACTGGAAATTGATTCACTGGGACTGGACAGTCTTGACAAGCGAATGCTTACAATGCTTATTAAAGGCTATAACGGCGGTCCGGCAGGACTTGAAACGCTGGCATCTGCGATAGGTGAAGAGGCGGTAACACTTGAGGATGTGTGCGAACCATTTTTAATGCAGCTGGGATTTCTTGCAAGAACTCCGAGAGGCAGAGTTGCAACAAAACTTGCTTATGAACACCTGGGCTTTATAAAAGAAGATGAGGATGAAGCTCAGCTGAGACTATAAATTTATAATTTTATTTAAGACAGGAGATATTGGCAAATGGGAAGATTATTTGGAACAGACGGTGCAAGAGGGGTAGCGATTACTGAACTTACATGCGAAACAGCAATGCAGATAGGAAAAGCAGCAGCTATCGTACTGACGAAGAAAACCAAGCATAAGCCTACAATTTTTATAGGAAAGGATACAAGAATTTCATCTGATATTCTGGAATCTGCTTTGGTTGCCGGAATATGTTCAGTGGGTGCAAACGCTGAATTACTGGGAGTAGTCCCTACTCCGGCAGTGGCAGCACTGGTGGAACAGAAAAAAGCAGATGCCGGAGTTATGATTTCAGCAAGTCATAACAGCTTTGAATTTAACGGAATAAAGCTGTTTTCTTCTACGGGACATAAGCTTTCTGATGAAATGGAAGAAGAAATTGAAGAGCTTATTTTAGACAGACCACAGGACATGAAGCTGGTGTCCGGAGGTGAAGTTGGAAGAATCATACACTACCGTGACGCACAGACAGATTATATCCGTTACATTATGAAATGTATAAAGGGAAATCTGACAGGATTAAGAATTGCAATTGACTGTGCCAACGGAAGTGCATCAGCTACGGCTAAAAGACTTTTTGAAGGTCTGGGAGCTGATGTTTATGTAATAAATTCATCGCCGGATGGTGTAAATATTAACGATAATTGCGGTTCAACGCATATCGGAAACCTTATGCAGTTTGTTGTTGATAAAAAATGTCATGCTGGTCTTGCATTTGACGGAGACGCTGACAGATGTCTGGCAGTTGATGAAAACGGTCAGCTGATTGACGGCGACAAGCTTATTGCAATTTGTGCTAAAGCATATAAGGAACAGGGAAGACTTAAAAAGAATACTGCGGTAGTTACAGTTATGAGCAATCTGGGATTTTCGTATTTTGCAAGAGATAACGGTATAAAAATGCAGACAACAAAGGTCGGAGACAGATATGTGCTGGAAAAAATGATTGAGGGAGGATATAATTTAGGCGGTGAACAAAGCGGTCATATTATTTTCCTTGATGAAGCAAATACCGGAGACGGTCAGCTGTCGGGAGCGAAGGTCCTTGAAATACTTGCTGAGTCCGGAAAGAAAATGTCAGAGCTGGCATCTGTTATGGAGCATTTCCCTCAGGTTATGATAAATGTAAAAATCAGTCCCCGTGACAGAGAAGTCTGGAAAAATGACAGCCAGATTACTGACCTGATAGAACACTATGAAAATGAACTGGGCGACAGTGGAAGAATTTTAGTAAGGGAAAGCGGTACAGAACCGCTTATAAGAGTAATGCTTGAAGGAAAAGACTTCAAACAGATAAACGAATATGCTATTGCCATTTCGGATAAAATAAGGGAACGTGCAGGTAATAGCATCAGGACAAAATAAAAGTAAAGGATTTAAGGACTATGCGTATCGCACAGAACTGGAAAGAATATAAAATCATAGATACCACATCACAGGAAAAACTGGAAGACTGGAATGGTCACATTCTTATTCGTCCGGATCCGCAGATAATATGGAAAACTCCTAAAAAATCTCCGTTGTGGGATAAGGCACTGGGACATTATCACCGTTCTTCCAGCGGAGGCGGAAGCTGGAGCTTTTCAAAAAAGCCTCCGGAATCATGGAAAATCTCTTACAGGGAATTGAAATTTCTTATAAAGCCTACAGGCTTTAAGCATACCGGACTTTTTCCTGAACAGGCGGTAAACTGGGATTTTATGTCCGAAAAGATAAAAAATGCCGGACGGGAAATAAATGTACTGAATCTGTTTGCCTATACAGGCGGTGCAACACTCGCCTGTGCGGCGGCAGGAGCTAAAGTCTGTCATGTAGATGCGTCAAAGGGTATGGTAAGCTGGGCAAGAGAAAATGCACAGCTTTCAGGTCTTGCCGAAAAGCCAGTCAGGTGGATCGTTGACGACTGTGAGAAGTTTATCGCAAGAGAAATCAGAAGAGAAAGAAAATATGACGCCGTTATTATGGACCCTCCCAGCTATGGTCGGGGTCCCGGCGGAGAAGTCTGGAAGCTTGAGGACTGCGTTTTTGACCTTGTTAAGCTCTGTACAGGGGTTTTAAGCGATGATCCGCTTTTCTTCCTGATAAACAGCTATACAACCGGACTTTCTCCTTCTGTAATGGGTTATATTCTGGGGGAAACTATATGTCCGCAATACGGCGGAAATGTTTCCTTTGATGAAATAGGACTTCCGGTTGAAAAAAGCGGATTGTGTCTGCCCTGCGGTTCAACGGCTATATGGCAAAAGGAGTAATAATGGAATATATTGCTAAGGCATCAGATTTAAGCTTTCGTTATGAGGATGACGGGGAATATGTACTTAAAAAAATAAATCTGGCTTTCAGGCAGGGGGAAATGACTGCAGTTCTGGGGCATAACGGCTGCGGCAAATCTACATTTGCAAAGCACCTGAATGCTATACTTCTTCCATGCGGCGGTACTGTTTATGTAGATGGAATCGATACAAAGGATGAAGAAAAAATTTATGATATACGTCAGCGTGTGGGAATGGTGTTTCAGAATCCGGATAATCAGATAGTTGCAACCATTGTTGAAGAAGATGTTGCTTTTGCCCTTGAAAATCTGGGGATTGAACCGTTGGAAATACGAAGAAGGGTGGACTATGCATTAAAAGCCGTGGGAATGTATGAATACAGAATGCATGCACCTCATCAGCTTTCCGGAGGTCAGAAACAGAGGGTCGCTATTGCTGGTATTATTGCCATGCGCCCGAAATGTATCGTTCTTGATGAGCCTACTGCAATGCTTGATCCAAGCGGCAGAAAAGAGGTTATGAAAACTGTAAAACAGCTGAACAAGGAATTTGGCATAACAATAATTTTAATTACTCATTATATGGAAGAGGCGGCAATGTGCGAAAGGATAATTGTTATGGATAAGGGAGAGGTTTTAATGGATGACATTCCGGAAGAGGTCTTTTCCAAAGTTGAGGAACTGAAATCAGTAGGACTTGACGTTCCGCAGGCAACAGAGCTGATATATGAGCTGAATAAGTATGGACTTGACCTTGACTCTCATATAATTAATGAAGAGGAATGTGCAGAAGCTTTGATAAAATTGCTTTCATAATTCATAAAGGAGCGTTAAATTGGCAGTATTAAAAACAGAAGGACTGACTTATGTTTACAGTCAGGGAACCCCTTTTGAAAAAAAAGCGGTAGATAACATAAATCTTGAAATTGATAAGGGAGAGCTTGTGGGGGTTATCGGTCATACAGGTTCCGGAAAATCAACGCTTATTCAGCATTTTAATGGTCTTTTAAAACCAACATCCGGAAAAATTTATCTGGATGGTCAGGATATCTGGGCTGATAAAAGTAAAATACGCCAGGTCAGGTTCAAAGTGGGACTGGTTTTTCAGTATCCGGAATATCAGATATTTGAAGATACTGTTTATAAGGATATTGCTTTTGGTCCAAAAAATATGGGATTGAGTGAACATGAAATTGACGGTCGTGTCCGCAGAACAGCAGAGGCAGTCGGAATTTCAGCAGATATTCTTGACAAATCTCCTTTTGAGCTTTCAGGCGGTCAGAAGCGCAGAGTTGCAATTGCCGGAGTTATGGCAATGGAGCCGGAGGTCCTGATACTGGACGAGCCTACCGCAGGTCTTGACCCTAAGGGACGGGATCTGATTCTGGAACAGATAAAAAATTATCACAAAACAACTGGCTGTACTGTTTTGCTGGTTTCTCACAGTATGGAGGACGTGGCACGGTATGCTTCCAAAATACTGGTAATGAATGATTCAAAGGTTTTCTGTTATGATGAAACTGCTGAGGTTTTCAGACGTTCTGAGGAAATTTCTCAGATAGGTCTTTCAGTTCCTCAGATTACCCGTGTTTTCAGTATAATGAAAAAACATGGAATTGAATTTGATGATGAAGTTTATACTGTAAAATACGCCAGAGAGCTTATATTGGAAGAACTCAGGAAAAGGGGGAAAATCTGATGATAAAGGATATAACTTTAGGACAGTATTTCCCCGGGAACAGTGTTGTTCACAGAATGGACCCCAGATATAAAATAATTATTTCCGGACTTTTTATAGTAATGCTTTTTATAGGGGACAGTGCTGTTTGTCTGGAAGTCGGGGCAGTTTTTACAGCTATGGCATTGATTCTGTCACAGATTCCTGTGAAAATGATATTAAGAAGCTTAAAACCCATAATACCGATTATTTTGTTTACTTCTTTTTTTAATCTGTTTCTGATTACCGGAGGTATTCCGCTGTTTGAATGGAAATTTATTAAAATTACTGATACTGCCGTTCACACAACGGTGTTTATGATTGTAAGAGTTATACTTCTTATTTCCGGAACGTCTTTACTTACCTATACAACATCTCCGATTGCTCTTACAGACGCCATAGAAAGACTTTTGGGACCGCTGAAAAAAATCAGGGTTCCTGTTCATGATCTTGCAATGATGATGACAATAGCATTAAGATTTATTCCGACACTTATAGAAGAAACAGACAAAATTATTTCTGCTCAGAAAGCAAGGGGAGTTGATTTTGAAGGCGGCAAGCTCATGGATAAAGTTAAATCGGTTATTCCGATTATAATTCCTCTTTTTGTGTCCGCTGTAAGAAGAGCCGGAGAGCTTGCAACGGCAATGGAATGCAGGTGCTATCAGGGCGACAGGGGAAGGACTAAAATGTGTCAGTTAAAAAGCAGTGCTGCGGATTATATTGCTCTTATTATTACTATGATGTTTCTGGCAGCAGTTATATTTATAAATATTGTAAATTAAGAAAGGACAATGACAATGGGAAATAAAAAAAAGCATGTTAATAAAAAGTCTGTTCCGGCAGACTTTAAGAAAAAGCGAAGCTTTGCAGATATTCTTATGTATAATAAATATCATGAAACAAGAATTTATCTTATACTTTCATTTTTAATTCCTTTCATTATTATATGGATAATGTTTGCACAGTTTAAGGTGCATCCATTCGGAGATCAGCAGATTCTGGTAACGGACTTGTGGCATCAGTATTTTCCGTTCTTTCAGGAAGAGCATGAAAAGCTTCAGAATCTGTCATCACTGCTTTATTCCTGGAATACCGGACTGGGTACAAACTTTTTGTCCGTTATGTCCTATTATGCCGCCAGTCCGTTAAATATTCTGGCAGTATTTTTCCCTCTTGAATATTCAAGAGATGTAATGACGCTGTTTCTTACCATAAAAATCGGATGTGCCGGATTGTTTTTTGCAATATTTCTAAAGACAATATTTAAAAGAAACGATATTTCAATTACTGCCTTCTCAGTTTGCTATGCACTATGCAGCTATATTATGGGATATTACTGGAATCTTATATGGATTGATACTGTTGCATTGCTTCCGCTGGTTGTAATGGGAACGATTCTTCTGGTAAAGGAAGGAAAATATAAGGTTTATGTTATTTCACTTACATTGTCACTGGTTGCAAATTTTTACATAGGATTGTTTACATGCATTTTTACAGTTATGGTATTTGCAGCAGCTGCAATTATAAACTGGAGAGGAATTAAGGGTACGCTTATTCGTCTGGGGCAGATGATAGGAGTAACAGCTATAGGCATAGGAATGGGGGCATTCATGCTTCTTCCGGCGTATATGGCACTTCAGCTTACAAACAGTGTTGATAATCAGTTCCCGACTGTAATTGAGTTTTATGAATCATGGCTTAAAATGATTTCCAATGTAATTGGTTTTCATGAACCAACTGCTAAAGAGGGACTTCCTAATTTCTACTGCGGAATGTTCGGTGTAATACTGATCGGAGTATTTTTAAGGAACAATAAAATCAAGATAAGAGAAAAAATAATAACAGTTTTATATATAGCATTTATTATTGTAAGCTGTAATATGAATGTGCTTAATTATATGTGGCATGGTTTTCATTTTACAAATATGCTGCCTTACAGATTCTCATTCCTGCTTTCCTTTATTCTGGTTGCAGCAGGATACAGAGCCTTTACTGTAATGAGAGACGATATTAAAATGTTCGATGTTATTGCTCTTTCCGCAATGACTGTTATAATTGCTCTTGTGTCTTTCAGAGATCAGTCAGAAAGTGCTGTTATTGCAAGTATTGTAGTATGCTTGATTTATGTTGCAATAATGTTTGTATATGAAAGAAAACTTATTAATAAAAATATGCTGAATTATCTGGTATTCGGCGTGTGTGTGATTGAAATGGGGGTCAATGCATATAAGGGAGTGGAAACCGTATCAGTAACAGGATACAGCATATATCCTAAAAATTATGATTCAGTTGAAGCTATGATTGATGCAGCAGAAGAAGATGATAAGGATGGATTTTACAGACTGGAGCTTACATCAAATTATTCTATAAACGATCCGGCACTTTATGGTTACAGAGGCGTTTCTCAGTTTTCATCTACTGCGAATGTAAGCGTTACAAGATTTCTTGAAAGTTTAGGAATTCAGGCTTCAGCTGCCGGAAACAGATATTATTATACACAGTCTACGCCGATAAACAATATGTTCTTAAATATTGAATATCTTATTTCTCATGACGGATTTTCCGGAGATGAAACATATCTTGACAGAATTGATGATGACGGATCTGTTGTGCTTTATAAAAATAATGCATATCTGCCTATAGCCTTTACAGCTGAGTCTTCAATAATGGATTATCAGGGAGAATCCAAAATAGCTTTTGAAAATCAGAATGAACTTTTCAGACTTGCAACTGGTCTTGAGGAGGATGTATTTACTCCTATAGACGTTAAGGACGTAGGACATAAAGGACTGAATGTCATAAAGACTTCTAACGGACAGTACAGTTATCAGTATAGTCAGCCGGATGACGGAAGCAGTGACTGTTATCTTAAATATAACTTCACAGTTGAACATGACGGACCTGTGTATGCATCGTTCTTTTTTGATAATGCAACAGGTTATACTGTCAAAAACGGTGATTCAGTCGTTCATAATTACGGACAGTACAAATATAAAAATACTTTTGCTGCCGGTAACTTTAAGGCAGGAGATGTTATTTCATTTTATGCAAATATCGAAAAGGATAAAAGCGGTACAGGTTCTATATATGTTTACCAGGCAGATGAGGAACTGTTACGTCAGGGAGTTGAAAAGCTTTCTGCCGGAGGTATTGACGTGACAAGCTATGATGATACCAGAATTGAAGGCAGCTTTACAGCTGAAAATGACGGAGTTTTGTATACTTCAATTCCTTATGACGGCGGATGGAAGGTATATATTGACGGCAAGGAAACAGAGGTTACCGGACTTAAAGATGCTATGGTGTGTATTCCAGTTACTGCTGGTACTCATGATATAAAACTTAAATATTGTCCTCCGGGCTTTGCCGCCGGAACTGTGATTTCCATAAGCTCTGTCGCAGTGTTTGCTGCATTATGGGTCATTCAGAAAAAATATATGAAAAAGAAAAAGACTTTATCAGACGGGGCGGAAGAAAATAATGCGTAATTTAAAGGTTATGATGGCTTACAGGGGTACAAATTATCATGGCTTTCAGCGTCAGGATAATGCCCTGACTGTTCAGGAGGTAGTTGAAGAGAAGGTTTCTTCAGTACTTAATGAAAAGGTTGTTATAAACGGATGTTCCCGGACAGATACCGGAGTTCATGCAAATAATTACTGCTTTTCGCTGCTGACTGAAAGCAATATTCTGCCGGTTAATTTTGTCAGGGGAGTAAATGGCAGACTCCCCGACGATATTTCAATTTTGTCCTGTGAGGAAGCTGAACCTGACTTTCATGCAAGATTTTCATGCAAGGCGAAGGAATATATTTATAAAATTCATAACAGTGAAAGCAAAAATCCATTTGAAACAGATCTTTCTTATCATTACAGACGGCCGCTGGACGCTGATATTATAAGGAAAGCGGCGGCAAAATTTGTCGGTACTCATGATTTCAAAGCTTTCAGTTCAGACTCAGGGGAAAAAAACAGCACAGTAAGAACAATTTACTATTTTAATGTAGAAATTAATGGGGATTCAGTGAAAATGCTTGTAAAAGGCGATGGATTTTTGTATAATATGATTAGAATAATGGTGGGTACAATACTTGCAGTAAATGAAAAGAGAATACAGCTTGATGAGATTGACAGTATTTTTGAATCAAAAGACAGACAAAGAGCCGGAAGAACTGCTCAGCCTCACGGGCTTTATCTGAACCGTATTTTTTACTGACGGTAACCTAAGGGGACAGGAACAATGGAAAAAAATATTAAAGACGTTGACATAGTTCTTCTCAGGCGCAGACGCAAAAGAAGAAGACAGATGGTTAAATTTATAGCATTTTTAATGCTTGCGGGAATTATTCTGGGTTTGTATGTAAAGAGAGATTTATGGTTTCCGAAGCTTGAGGGAATCGGAAATAAATTCCACAGTGTTAAGTCCGGAGAGCTTTCAAGCGGAAATTTTCCTTTGAGCATTTCCGGCGGAATTGATTATCAGGTTGGAAATTTAAATGGATATCTGGCTATTTTAAGTGATGCTTATTTTTATATTTATTCCGAGGATGGAGAACTTTATGAGGAGCGTCAGCATGCTTATGCAAACGCCATGCTTGAAACAGCCGGAAAAAAGGCTTTGATTTATGAATCAGGCGGAAACAGATTCAGGATTGACAACAAGCGAAAAAACCTTTATACTAAAAAGATGGAGCAGAATATAATTTTCGCACGAATAAGCGAAAACGGAAATGTCGCTGTTGTAACAAGTTCTGACAGTTATATCTGTACGCTTACAGTTTTTGATGAATCCGGAGAGGAGATATACAGCAGAAACTGTGTTGAACGAGTTGTGGATCTCACATTTAACAGTGACGGAACAGGATGTATTCTTGCTACTATTGACGCTGTAAACGGTTCCTTAACTTCTAAGATAATCTCTGTTTCATTTAATTCCAAAAAGGATAACTGGACTTCAGATGCTCTGGATTCCATGTGTCTTAAGGCGTATTATGACGGAAGCGGAATACTGGTGCTTGGGGATACAAAATGTGCATATTATGATAACAAGGGTAAGCTGATTACTTCTTATGAATATCCGAGTAATATTGTAGACTGGGATTATCATAATGGTAAAATTGCAATGCTTTTTGAAAATGAGGTCAAGCGTCAGAGCTACCTTACAACTATGGACAGTGAAAAAAAGCAGCCTAATGAAACTGAATTTTTTAACAGCGGAGCAAAATGTGTAAGATTTGATGAAGATCAGATACTTGTTCTTGACAAGGAGGGAATCAATAAATATAATTTCAGCGGTGAAGGAGAAAAGAATATAAGCTCTGAAGGCTCTTATGATAGGTTTATAATAATTGATGATTATATTTTCCTTATGGGATATGACAGAATTGACAGAACGGACAGAATTGGTTAAACGGGTAAAAGGAACGGAGTGTAAAACAAATGGGAGCAGAATTCTGGTGGATATATGACATAATTTCGGTTGTGGTCATTATATTTTTTGTTGCTAACTGCGCCAGAAAGGGTTTTTCAAAGATTATAATTGTGGTTATCGGCTGTGTACTTTCAATTGCGGCAGCCTGGATCATAAGTTCAAAAACAACGGATTTTATCTATGATAAGTTCGTAAAAAAAGACAGTATTGAAATTGTTGAGAAAACGCTGGATGGTTATAATCCGTCTGATGTTATAAGGGATGTAATTGAAAGTCAGGATTTTGCAGGAAATATAAGCAGTGAAAAAATTGAAGCTATTTTACATACTGATAATATTCTTGATACACTTTATGATTACGCAAACAGTCAGGCAGGAAATGTTGTTGGAACATCTGATGATTTTGATGAGCAAATAATAAATGGATTTACAGAAAATTTTGCGGAAACTGTAGGAATAAATCTTCCGCCTTATGTTGTAAATGAAATAACAACAGCTATAACCGGAAATGAGGAACTGTTTAATTCAACAGTTCGTATGATTGCTGATAATCCGGATGATCTTCCGGAATTTATTGAAGAAAACTATATACGTCAGCCGGCAAAAAGAATTATAAAGGCAGCAGTATTTCTTATAGTTTATTTTATTCTTACAATTATAATAAGAATTGTGATTAACAGAACCTTTGAATTCGGACTGCTCAACGGTTATGACCGTCTTGACAGATTTATGGGAGGAATTCTGGGATTTGTTGAGGCAATAGCTGCGGTGATTATTATAGCTGTGGCAGTAAAAGTTATGATAAATATTTCTGAAAGTGAAAATTCGCTGATAAGCGTTAAAGCAATAGAACAGACGAAAATTTTCAGACATTTTTATAATTTCATATAATGATATACGGGAAGTAAAA